>NZ_JAXCIS010000065.1:0-64030 GCF_034044025.1 Pseudomonas sp. SED1 | reverse complement strand
GATCCAGTGGCTTTAGAGGGATCAACGCATTGGCGGCAACCCATACGCCGCCAGATCAAACTCCGCCAGCTTGCGAATAATCTGGTCAGCATGGTGGTACTTGCTGTCCGCCATCGCCTCATCCGGCACGGCAATCGCGGTCATGTGCGCAGCCTTCGCCGCCGTCACGCCAAACGGCGAATCCTCAAACACCAGGCAATCCTCTGGCGCCACACCCAAGCGGCGCGCCGCCGTCAGGAAGATATCCGGCGCTGGCTTGGCCGCTCCCACTTCCGGGTCATCCGCAGTCACGATAGTGTCGAACAGCCCAAACCACTCACGGTGCAACGTGGTTTTGTGACCAAACGAATTGCGCGACGAACTGGTGCCCACGGCAATCGGAATGTTATTCGCCTTCAAGTGCCGCACCAGCGCCTCAGCGCCCGGCATACCCAAGGCCTTGGGGAAACGCTCACTCATCAGTGGCTCGCGGATCACCAAAAATTCGGCGGCCGTAATCGGCAGGTCCAGGGCCTTGACCACGTAATCCGCCAGGTCCTGGGCGCCGCGACCAATGATGTGCTGCTTGATCCCCCAGTCATAGGTACGGCCGTAGCGTTCGGCGATGATCTGCGTGACTTCGGTGTAGATGCCTTCTGTGTCCAGCAACAACCCGTCCATATCGAAAATGACAGCCTTGATCGGGACAGCGGTACGCGGTGCATTCATCACTACAGATCCGTGGGCAAAAGGACTAAAAGGATTCAGCACAATAACGGCCCGCCTGCGCTGCTAGCAACCGTTACGAGCCTGTGCCGAACCCTGTCAGCGCTTCACTCAGGAAAATCAGCGCCCTCAGTCACCTCAGCCCACGCATCAAAATCCGCGCTCAATGCCTTCACCTTGGTCCGCGCAAAGGTCAACGCCGCCTTGCCCAGTAGCAAGCGCAATGGCGGCTGCTCGGCCTCAACCGCCTTGACGATGGCAATCGCTGCACGCACCGGATCACCCGGCTGCTTGCCGCTGTAGTTGCGGACCATGTTGGCACGGGCCACCGCCGTTTCCTTGTAGTCGGCAATCCCGTGAGCCGCCTCGTTGGCCGAACGCCCGGCCCAGTCGGTACGGAACGGGCCCGGCTCGACCAGCAACACCTTGATGCCCAACGGCGCGACTTCCTGGGAAAGCGCCTCGGAAAGGCCCTCCACCGCAAACTTGGTCGCATTGTAGAAACTCAGCGACGGGAACGCCGCCACACCGCCCACCGAGGAAATGTTCACGATGCTGCCCGAGCGCCGGGCGCGCATGCCGGGCAAGGCCGCGCGAGTCATGGCGCTCAGGCCCCATACGTTGATTTCGAACATGTTGCGCACGTCATCCAGGTCGCTTTCTTCGAAGGAGCCGAAGTAGCCAACACCGGCGTTGTTGACCAGTACGTCGATATGGCCGAAACGTTCTTCAGCCGCTTTGACAGCCGCCTCGACCTGGGCCTGGTCGGTCACGTCCAGCGTCAGAACCAGCGCGTTGTCTTCGTGACCGGCGACGATGTCCTGCACCTGTTGCGGATTACGTGCGGTGACCACGGTCGGGTAGCCGAGGCTCAGGGTGTGCAACGCCAGCTGGCGGCCGAAACCGGTGGAGCAGCCAGTGATGAACCAGACGGGTTTTGCGGTGGAAGTCGTCATAAAGGGCCAATCCTCGTGAGTGTAGGAAAAGTATGCGCGCCGCTGTTCTTGCTAAAAAGATGCATAATCTGCAAGGCCCTTTCGGAAATACAACACAATGGACACGCCCGATTTCCAGCAATTGCGACTGTTCCTACAGGTCGCCCGCTCGAAAAGCTTCACCCAGGCGGCCGACGCCAGCAGCCTCTCGGTGTCGACCGTCAGCCATCGCGTGCGCTCCCTGGAGAAACAGTTGGGCGTGCAACTGCTCAACCGCACCACCCGCAGCGTCAGCGTGACCGAGGCCGGCGAGCAATTGATCCAGAAGATCACCCCGCTGCTGGAAGAACTGCAAACCAGCCTGCACAGCGTAGCAGCGGCTACGGTCGACGCCGCCGGTACCTTGCGCCTGAACATTCCCTCCACCGCCAGCCGAATGGTCCTGCAACCGTTGCTCCAGCGCTTCCTGCGCAAATACCCGGGCATCAACCTGGAAGTGGCGGTGGACAACAGCCTCGTGGATATCGTCGCCCAGGGTTTTGACGCGGGCATCCGCTACGACCATGTGCTGGCCGAAGACATGGTGGTGGTGCCGGTGGCGACGCAGTTGCGATTCGTCATCGTCGCCACGCCGGAGTATTTGCAGGGGCGCAAACTGCCCACTCATCCCCACGATTTACTGGAGCATGAGTGCGTCAACTACCGCAGTGCGCAGACCGGCTCGCTGCACCGCTGGGACTTTGAAAAAGCCGGCAAGCAGATGCGGGTTACGGTAAAAGGCCGGCTGGCGACCAACGATGTTGAATTGATGGTGCGCGGTGCGCTGGACGGGTTTGGCTTTGCCTACGTAGCGCGCTCCAGCGTCGAGCAGCACCTGCAACGCGGTGAGTTGGTGGAGGTGCTGGACGACTGGATTGCCCACAGCGCGCTGTATTTGTATTACTTCAACCGTACGAACACGCCGAAGAAATTGCGGGTGTTCATCGAGTTCCTGAAGGAAGAATTCGGGACCTGATCCTTTCAAAAAGCGAACCCAATCATGCTCTACCGCTTCGCCGCTGACGGCCTGGTGCTGTTTCATCTGTCGTTCATTCTGTTCGTGCTGTTTGGCGGTTTGCTCGCCCTCAAATGGCGGCCCGTGATGTGGCTGCATTTGCCCGCTGCTGCCTGGGGCGTTGCGGTGGAAGTGTTCCACCTGCCCTGCCCGCTGACCCGCTGGGAAAATCTGTTTCGTCATTTGGCCGGGCAGGACGGTTATGGTGGTGGCTTCATCGAGCATTACATCCTGACCCTGATCTATCCGGCCGGGCTGACGCCGCAGATTCAATTGGGGCTGGGCGCGCTGGTGCTGTTGATCAACCTCGCGGTGTATGTGCGCCTGATCAGGCGCTCTTAGGCAGGCAACCAATACCAACTAACGTCGCCTCAACCGCCTCATCCAACGGTGTGTGGGGTTCGCTGCCCAGCACTTGCACCAAGTGACGGTTATCCATGCGCACCTCGGTTTGCCACAGGTAGCGCATTTCCTGCATCTCGCGGAAGGTGGTGACAAAGGGCGCGGCCAGTTTCAGCAGCCACCATGGGAAAGCCCTGACAGAAGGCTGGCGGCCGGTCCTGCGTGACACCACCCGCTGAATCGCCTGGCTCATCTGCCGACCATCGGCATCTATGTGCCCCGCCATATGAAAACGGGCGAAGGCATCAAGGGTGTCGCGGCGTGCAATCAACTCGACCATGGTTCTCGCCACGTCAGGCAGGTAAGCCCACTGATGTCCCACACCTGGCGCCCCTGGATAGGTCACGTTGGCCACCGGCTTTGCGGGCTTGACCAAGCCTTGGGAAAACCAGCTGCTGCCGGCCTTGGCGCCGAAAAAATCGCCTGCCCGCACGATCAACACCCGGGCGCCCTGCTGGGTCGCCTCAAGCAAACGCTGCTCCATCTCCACCCGGATCGCGCCCTTGCGGGTAAGTGGATGCTGCGGCGAATCTTCCTCCAACCGCGCAAATGCATCAGGCCCGAAGTTGTACACCGTGCCCGGCAGGACAATCGTCGCCCCTCCAGCGATTGCCGCCGCGATGCTGTTATCGATCATCGGCAACACCAGTTCTGCCCAGCGCTGATAACCAGGCGGGTTGACCGCATGCACGATCACCGAACACTCCTTGGCCGCCGCGACGACTTCCTCGCGGTTCAGCGCATCACCATTTATCCATGTGAAATCGGCGTTCTGCTTGTGGGCCTTATCCACATCCCTCGTCAGGGCGCACACCTGCCAGCCGGCAGCGAACAACTGCCGCGCCACTTCGCCACCAACCCCGCCTGTCGCGCCCAACACCAGAACCTTGTTCATGCTTTTTCCCCTGAGGGTTGTTTGATGAGGCGATTCTGTTCGAGGGCGGGCTATAGAGGAATTGCCGAAGATCATCCAGATACTATACATTTATGCATGGCATCGACTATTGGTTGGGAGCTTTACCGGTCATTCCTCGGGGTACTCAAGGAAGGATCGTTGTCGGGGGCCGCACGGCAGCTCGGCATCACTCAACCCACCGTAGGGCGGCACATCGCTGCGCTGGAGAAATCCCTGAACGTGGTGCTGTTCACCCGTTCCGCCAGCGGCCTGCTGCCTACGGCCGTCGCCCTCACCCTACGCACCCACGCCGAAACCATGGAAACCACCGCCGCCGCCCTTGAACGGGCCGCTTCGCCCCAAGGCCCCGAAGTGCGCGGCGTGGTGCGGGTGTCTGCCAGCGAAGTGATCGGCGTGGAAGTCCTGCCGCTGATCATCACCCGCCTGCGCCAGCAGCACCCGCACCTCAAGGTCGAACTGGTGCTGAGCAATCGCCTGCTCGACCTGCTGCAACTGGAGGCCGACATCGCCGTGCGAATGGTCCGACCCAGCCAGGAACAACTGCTGGCGAAACGCATCGGCGTTATCGAAGTCGGCCTGCACGCACGCAACGACTACCTGCAACAACACGGCACGCCCCAGAGCCTGAATGACCTGACGGCCCACTCAGTCATCGGCTACGACCAGGAAAGCGCCTTCATCCGCAGCCTGGCCGTCAAAGGCTTCGAGCGCAGCGCCTTTTCCCTCAGCAGCGACAGCGACCTCGCACAACTGGCCCTGATCCGCGCCGGCGCCGGTATCGGTGGCTGCCAGGTCAAACTGGCCCGGCAAGACGCCCGCCTGAGCCGGGTCCTGCCGGACGCCTTTGCCCTGCAACTGGACACCTGGGTCACCATGCACGAAGACCTGCGCAACAGCCCGCGTTGCCGCGTCACCTTTGATGCCCTGGTGGCCGGTTTGCAGCATTACGTACAGGATTGAGACAGCTTCGCTGGTGAAGAATCAGACTCCCTCAGTCCCTTCATAGACGCCCCTATGTCCGAAGCCTTCGAAGTCCCCAGCCCCCACGAAAAACACGTCGAACACACCACCGAACATGCCCACGGCCGCGGAGACAATTTCGCCAGCCGCATTGCCGTGATGACCGCCATCATGGCCACCGTCGGCGCCATGCTCAGCTACCAGGCCGGCTCCACCGAAAGCGAAGCGGCGATGGACAAAAACAACGCCGCCATCTTCAAGACCGAAGCCGCCAACCAATGGAATTACTACCAGGCCAAATCCAGCCGGCAGAACCTCGCGGAGCTGGCCACGCATATTCCCGGGGTTGATGCGGCGCACTACAGCGACGAGATCCAACGCTACAAAACCCAGAAGGAAGAAGTACGCAAACAAGCGGAAAAGCTCGAAGCGACGTCGAAGGAATGGGATGAAAAATCAGAGCAGGCGCTGCATCAACATCACCGCTGGGCACAGGCGATGACCGCGATTCAGATCGCTATTTCGTTGGCGGCGATCACCTTGCTGACACGTAAGGAATGGTTGAAGCGCATGGCGTATACCGCTGGTGGCGTGAGTGTGGTGTTGGGCGGGATGGCGTGGCTGCATATTTGAGGTCACCCGCTCAGCACCTTGGCACCAACACCCTCACAGCCTTCAACCAACACACCGACGGCAAACCGGTGCTGGGAGAAAGGGCACCGCGTCAGCGATTTCCCCTTTGCGATTTATCGAGGCGGTGATATTCGGGACGTTGACCAGTATCCTAATGAAGGACTTTGGATCCTGGATATCCAGATTGCGCACCCGAGCGAGGCTTATGGTGCGTTTTATGCAGATTTGTTGGCTTAACCCTTAACGCTCTATCAAGGAAGTGAAATGGAACGCTCGACCGAATTTCCCATGCTTTTGTTTTCCTACGGCACGTTGCAGGACAAGGCTGTGCAGTTGGCCAACTTTGGTCGGGAACTGGCGGGTCAGCAGGATGCGATGCTGGGGTATTCGAAAAGCTGGGTGGAGATTACCGATCCTGAGGTGTTGGCTGCGAGTGGCAAGACTCATCATCCGATTGTTTCACCGAGCGGGCGGAATGAGGACAGTGTTGAGGGGATGGTGTTTCAGATTACCGAGAAGGAGCTTGCAGCGGCGGATGCGTATGAAGTGTCGGACTATAAGCGGGTTTCGGTGGGGTTGGCTTCGGGGTTGGCGGCTTGGGTTTATGTGCAGGCTTGAGAAGGTGCGGCTCTTCAATCGGGGCAATTTCCTGCAGATCACTCGGAAAGCGTGCACTGCCGGATTTGCGAAGCTGCCGCTCCTGATCTCGTGCGCGTTACTCGCGGCCTGCAGCAATACCCCCGAGCCGGTTCAGTATCTGCCTGGCCGAGTCATCTATCGCATCGACTCCTCGCGCTTCTTCGAGATCGACCAGACCACCCTCAAGCTCTGCAACGGCTCTGCACCTTCCATCGCCGACTCAGGCGACATGGTCTACTACACCGACACCCAACTCGGCATTCATAGCCCAGTAGCGCGATTTGGCTCGTTCAATGGCATTACCGTTCGGGGCAAAGGCGCCCCATTGATGATTGATGCCGCCAACTCGAACTACCTGGCCATTCCAATTGTTCGTCCGCCGAGTTTCAGCAACGGTGGGGGCGGTCTGCCGCGCCTGTATTTTTCCCAGGATGCCGGGCGCACCTGGCTACGCGTCACTGCGCCCATGTACCTGGAAAACCCGGACGGGACCTGGCTTACCGGCTCCATCCTTTCGGTCGAAGGCCCCCTCCTGTTCGGAGCCGCGCAGATAGATATCTCCTTGAACTACGAATCGCTCAAGGACAATTCTCCCTATTCGAGGCTGTCTTACCCACAACGCTGGCAACGTACCGAAAACCGTCTCACGCCCGGGTACTTCGAGCCTCCTCGCCAAGCGCCTATTGATGATCGGTTCAATTGCGCGACCGGGGATAAGCCATAACAGGCTTTTTTGTCCCGCAGAAAACACAAAACCCCTGGTTTCTCTCGAAACCAGGGGTTTTGTTTACATCGAATTTGGCGGTGAAGGAGAGATTCGAAACTACCCGCAAAGTCACTTTCATTATGCAAGTACCCGGTTTACGCGGGCTCCAGCGATGCTCCCTCTCCAAAAAAACGGCGCTCTCAGTCCCATGGCAGTCCCATGGCTTTTGCACCAAGTTAGTGCGCGATGGTTGAGAGGGGGTAAAAAACGGCAAGCCGACCGGTTTATGTTGAGGCATGGGAAAAAGGTAATATTGGTAATGCGCTTGATAAAAAAGGTAAAACTCCTTTAATTTCAATAGCTTGATAGATATTTAGAAAGGTAATAATTTAGTAATTTATAGGTTAGGTCATTACCTTTTCCTCGGGTAATTCCTGACAAGCTCAATCCCCAGCAAAACCGGGCACTTGGGCAAATATTACCTTTGCCATTACCAAATATTACCCCTCAAGGTAATACCTCAAACCCACGGACTACCTGGGCTGCAGCGGCTATAGAGCCTTACCTAACCAAAATTACCTTTTTCCCAGCCCTGGTTCCAAAATAGCCGTCTGTGAGGCGAATCCTGCAGCTTGAGGCTAGTCTGAGAGTTCACTATAGGAACCTTCATATGGCGCATGAATATTCGCTCTCAGATGTGCTTGAAAGGATGTATGAGAATCAGTTGGCACTTGAAGCAGCTGTGATGGAGATCACCCTACGCCTGGAACAACAAGGCTCAGCAGAGGTAGCTGAAAACGTGCGTGGGGCCTTAGAGGCAATCGGTGAGAACGCGGGGCATATCAAGCAAGGCTTGGCACGCCTGAAAAGGTCAGGAGCCAGCTAAGGATGCGAGACAAATTGTGAAATGTTCCAATCTCGACGAGGCCCACACGTTTCGTGGCGTATGGCAGCTTTCGGCCTCTTCGAAGTCCGCTACACACGGTGAGAAAAAAGATCTATCTCGTTTCGGAAAATGCCCGTATTCCTATGTTTTCTTCTCTTTCGACCAATGAACCCGGGGCCTCCAATCCTGCCCCGTTCATGATCGCCTGCTACGTCGCTGTGCGACCGCCCTGCACTTCTCTTCAAATCTTTGCAATCCGTGAAACTGCCGGTCGCCCGTAGAGCGTCCCGGCCCGCCTGGGCTGCCGGTTCGTTTGCACTACATCTGGGCTTGCACAAAAAAAGGACGCAAACCCCGTCGGCGGGAGGGGGATAAGTGCTTTTTCGTCTCCTTTTTTCTTCCGACGCACGCCTCTTGGCCAGCCTTGCGATTTCCGACGCATGGATGCCTTAACGTCCTGTTCAGGACAAAAAGTGCTTGATCAAATTTGATGGGTTGACCCATACTTTGACTGTAGCCACAACGTAGCTACATTTATGTGAGGGAGACACAATATGTCCGCATTACTGAAAACCACTGACGTGCGTTGCCGCATCGACGAGGATTTGAAGGATCGCGCCACAGCAGTGCTGAATGCATGTGGGCTCAGCCTCAGTGACGCTTTGCGTCTTTTCCTCCGCCAGGTAGTGACAACGCAAGGCCTGCCTTTCGAGGTACGTGTGCCTTCGGAGAAGACCGCTCGTGCTATGACACAAGCGCGTGAAATTCGTCGCCAGTTCGACTCGATCGACGACATGCTAAGGGATGCTGATGGCGAAGCCGGAGAAGAAGCAAAAGCGCGCCGACCTGCCAAAGCAGTGCGCGCAGACACCTGAGTTCAAAAAATCTTGGGAACGCTATAAGCGTGCCGGACGCAGAGATATGAATGAGGTTCGGGTAGTGATGGTGATGCTGTTTTTAGGCGAGCCGCTACCCGCAGAATATCGTGACCATGCACTTACGGGAAATTGGGACGGTTTTAGAGAGTGTCACATAGGTGGTGACTTTCTGATGATTTATGAAAGCTCGCGAGCTGACCTGATCACCTTTGTTGATCTGGGAAGCCATGCTGAATTGTTTGAATAATGGTCGGTTTTTTGTTCGGCCTAAAGTTTCAGGGGGAGTGATTCCCTTGGATTGCGGCCCATCTAGCCGCTAAAGGTGAAGGTCTGTGAGCCCGTTCCTGGCTGTGCCAATCGGATACCTCATGCACTTGAGCTGCTGCTTGCGGCGACCCGCGGTAAGCCAATAGCAAGCGCCTGGCAAGGCGCTATATAAATGCCAACCCTTAAAAAGTTGGCAGCGCTGCCAGCACGGAACAGGGCTACTGCCATGTTTAGGCTGCGTTTAAAAGCGGTGCAGGTGGATATCGATCTTTGGGTTATCGTGTTTTTTGCATGCTGGCTTATTGAGAGATTTTCTTCCTAGGTTGAGGGGGCGGGGATACCCGCCCCCAAATCCTAAACTGGTACTCCTTTCCCATCGTGAATGTTTATCTCTGTTAGCTATCAGTGCTGCTCAAGAACAACTTGTACTTTTCGCATGTAGAAAATTTTTAAGGAGACATCCAGTGGCGCTAGATCATTACGTGTCACAAGTACACTTAAAGAATTTTTACTCCAAAGACTTAGACAAGCAAATGTATGCGTACAGGAAGTCGGATTTGAAATTCTTCACTCCGAATGCCAAATCCGTATGCAGAAGTGATGAAGGTAGCACCAATGAGTATCTTGAAAACAACAGAGTAATTGAGGAGTTCTTGGCAGGAGTTGAGCCTAAGTACAATTCAGCTGTAGAAAAAATAAAAAACAAAGCAATAGACCAAGAAGCAATATATACAATTTCTGGTTTTATTTCATACATCATAACTTGCTCTCCTGCAGCAATGCGCATTCACTCAGAGCTTTTCAGAGGCGTTGTTGAACATCAAGCAATAATGCTAGACAGTGAAAATAAATTCTCTCAACCTCCTCCGCAACTTGGTGCAGGCTCAATGACAGAACTGCTAAAGTCCGGGAAAATAAAAATCAACATAGACGGAAAGTACCCCCAAGCGTTCGGCATAAGGTCAATACTTAATCACGTATCTACTTTCGGGAACTCCACCTGGGAAGTACTTGAGAATCCGCATTCTGAGAATCCATTTTTTAGTAGCGACTTTCCTGTCGCGATTGAGCAAGGATCGGATAA
Organism: Pseudomonas sp. SED1; assembly: GCF_034044025.1. Lineage (NCBI taxonomy): Bacteria > Pseudomonadati > Pseudomonadota > Gammaproteobacteria > Pseudomonadales > Pseudomonadaceae > Pseudomonas > Pseudomonas sp. SED1. The sequence continues at coordinate 53,965 of NZ_JAXCIS010000065.1, read as the reverse complement.
ACGAGCTTTAAACAGAATTCTACCACTGACCCCACAAATTGCCATCCGTATAAAACCCAACTTAAACCTAGACAAAAAATCGCTAAACCATGACTTTGAACATTTCAACTGCAAATATAAAAAGCTTTCACTATCAGACGTCAAAAGCTTAAACAGATTATTTGTACGATGCGCTGAGTCCATCGTATTTTCCAGCCAAAACAACGACTGGACTGAGCAATTCATTAGAAAAAACTCTAACTACCGAATTGAGCCAATTCTAGTCAAACTACAAACCAAAACTGGAAGCCTTCAACATTTCACTCAAGAAGTTAGAAAACCAAAACCTTAACTTGCTATAGATTTAAGCTTTAAATGCAAGGAGTTTGAGCTTTCTGCTAGCTCAGCTAGTTTTATTGCATCGATAGTGCTAACGGCAGGACCTGGCAAATGAGTATGACTAATTAACTGGGTGTTCATTTTTTCCACTATAGAAATCAAATCACATAAAACTTGTAGAACGTTCACATCTTCGGATCCCAACCAGGTCTTGGGCGCGACCAGTCGCTGACTGACCGCCGCCACACTCTTACGCAGCCCCTGAATCCTTTCCTCCATGTCGCCACCAACCGTGGCGTTGTGCTTCTGCCCCACCACCAGGTTCAAGTCCCGCCCGGTCGCCTGGTGCAAGTCATCCACCGCCGCCAGGCTCGCAGATCCTCCCGACAACAGCTTGAGCGCGCCCAGGGCTTCAAGGGTCTTGGTACCCCCTACCGACTCGGTTGAATGATCGTCCACGGTCCTGGTGTGGCTTTGGTACCGCTCGGTGTTGCCCATCGCCTCCACTTCCCGCTCGATCGCCTTGTCCAGGATCTTGCCGTCAGTCTGGCGCAGCCAGTTGCCGTCCGCGTCGACACGCTGTTGACAGGCTTCGCTGTGCTGCCACACCTGGTCACCCTTCGGGACACTGGGCATGCTCAAGCCGTGGGGCAGAATGGTTTGGATATACGGCTTGTGCGGCAGGCCGTAGGCAAAGCACACCACCACTTGGGTGCCTTCCTCGGGGAACGCATAGATGCCCATTTCCTCGCCACCAGTGGGCAGCGGCAAAGGCACGCCGGCAAGGATCGGCAGCTTGGTATCTGGCTCGCCGTCCGGCCCCATGACCTCGATGTCGACCGCGTAGCGTGGGCGGAAGTCGTCGCAGATCCCAGCGCCGGCGGGCGCGTCTGCCACGGCGACAACCCGGGCAAAGCGTGGCAGGTGGTAACCACCGGTGAGTTCGGGGAATTGTCGTTCTACGCTGCGGCGGATTGCGTCGTCCATCGGATGGCCATCTGGTTGTCGATGAGCGCCACACTGGTGATGCGCTCGCCGTGGTTGATCGTTGCACCTGGTCGCAACCCGGGAAGGGCTGCAATCATCGCGCTCTGGTTGCCCTGGTAGTCGTCGAACAGTTCCACCGGCAGCTGCAGCGGCGAGCGAACGCCGAAGAAGCTGTCGGCCCAACTGCCCACGAACACTTCTCCGTCACCCTGTTGCTGCCAGATGAAGTCGGGGATGTTGAAAACCCGGGCCAGGCTGTCCATGGCTTGATAGCCGGCAGCCAGGCTGTAGAAAAACGGCGCCTTGACGCTGGCATACGGCTGTTCCGGGACGCGAAAGCGCAAACCGGTGTGCTTGCCGATCTCGACCAGGACGGCGCGCAGGTCGACGTGACGCAGGTTCAGCGGCAGCGGGTTGGCCAGGATCGCGGCCAGCTCGCGACAGAACAGCACCTGCTGGGTGCTGCTGGCCGTGCTGCTGCGCTCGACGTAGCCAATGAAGTGTCGCTGCAGCGTGCTGCTGTTGTAGCCGATATCGAGTGTCACCAGCCCCTTGACCGGCGCCGTAGCCTGGATCGTGAACGTCGCCCGGCCTGGGCTCTTCGCATCCAGCCGGACTTCGTTTTTGACCAGGACATAAGGCACCCCGCTGATGGTCAATTCCTTGTGCAGCTTCATGGATTGGGACTCCCGCCTAACCAGGTATCCACCTTTTTCAGCGTGGCTTCAAAGCCGGTCAGCTCTTCGGGGCCACCAGGGGTGTCACCGCCAGTTCCACCGACTGCGCCGCCGACTGCACCGCCCGGGCCAGATTGTGCCGTTACCGGGTTGCCCGATCGGCGCCCTTCGACTTTCTCTGGGTTGGAGAGCTTTTCGGTCAGGGTGAATTGGATCAGCCAGCCGCGCAGGTTGTCGTCTTCTCGGGCGCTCACTCCTTCGGTGAACGTCACCTGGCGCATGCCGAACGCGGCAGCGGTGTCGTTGACGATGCGGTATGTCTTGAGCTGGCCACCGCCTTCGGTCGCTTCCACCAGGCGCATCAGGTCGCGCAATTGCACCTGGTCAACAAAAGGAATCATCAGGCTGACGGTCAGGGTTTTGGGCTTGAAGCCCTTGTGGCCCTTGTCGGTGTTGCTGGTCTGCCCTGACAGATCGTCGCTTTCAATACGCAGGTTGCCGGTGACCTTGAGGTTCTTCCCGCGCACCTCTTGCCCGTCGAGTAACAGCGTCATAGGCCCACCAGTTCACGGACGAAGCTCAAACCCTGCTCAGATCCCACCAGCAGCGCGCCGGCGCACAGGACCCATTCGTGTCCCGGTGCATCACCGGCCAGCAGCCGGCGGCTCAGCTCGGCAGCGTTGCCCGGGCCGATCAGCCGCGCACGCATGCTGCTGTCAGGGTTGCCATCGGCCAGCAGGGCTTTCAGATCTGCCAACTGCTTGTCACGGCCCTGTTGCTGCGCGGCCTTGCGGTTGGCCAAGGCCGAGAGGTCCGCCATGGGCGAACTGTCGGCGGCGTAGCTCTCCAGGACGGCGATCTGTCCGGCCATGGATTGCTGCGCCGCCTTAACCACTGTGCAACGCTCCAGGGGCAAATCCTGCCAACGCGGCAACGCGCCGGCGGTGGGGATCTCCCACTTTTCCGTCTCCAGCTTGGACAGGTGCCGCGCTCGGCGCTCGGCGCGCACCAGGTCAGGCATCGGTAGCAAAGCATTGAACCGCGCCAGGCTCTCGGCTAACTGATCAAAGCGAGTAGCCAGGAACATCAGGCATAGGGCGTACTGCTGACCATCGGGCCGGCCTGTGTCGCTCACGTCCACCAATTTGCTGGCCAACTGCTGCAGCATGTTCGGTGCAGACAGAAAACGCTGGTAGCCGCGGCCCTGCCCGATGCCACTTTGAAATGGCGTCACCACCAGGCAGGCCGGGGCCTCGCCCATTTGATCAGCGAGTGCGGCACGACCTGCAGCGATCGCGCCTTGGGCAGCACCACCGACCGGCCCCGGGCTGGTACTGGTCTTGCCACTCAAATCAACCAGGCGTTTAGCCGTGCTGGCCAGCTCGCCGCCGGCCAGGCCCTGGGCGGCTGACAATTGCCCCATCCATTCGGTGGCCTGCGCGGGCCAGCGCATTGTCACCGGTGCCCAGTTCGTTTCAGGCATTGGGCAGTACCAGGGCAGGTAATTCGGCCACCAACTCGGCGCTGGTCGGTGCCTTGCGCTTGTCCTGCTCGATGGCTGCCAACTGCTCATAGCAATAGGCCCAGCAAAGTGAGCGCCAAGTGCGGAACGCCAACCCATCCGCCTGAAACTTCGGTACCGAAGGTTCATCCGCGTAGGTGATCACGTCCTTCAGATCACTGTAACCGGAGGCTTTCGCCGTTCTGTCGAGGAACATCTGGACGCTGGCCACGTACTCGGATTTGCGCTGCTCCCAGGTCAACGGCGGCGGGTCGACAGCCACGGGCCGGCCCTTCACCGCTTGAATGACTTTTCCCATAGCCTGGGAGGCAAACAACGATTGGTACTCGCCCAGGGTAATTTCCAACAGTTCGCCGGCAGGTGGCAGGCTGCAACCCGGGTTGGCAACTTCGACCAGGGGCGGTATGGCTTTCGGGTCTTTCACTTTGATCATCGGGGCCTTGTCCTTCGAACCTTCGGCAGCCATCCAGCTGGGGTCCGGGACACTGATCATCGGATGTTTCCACTTCGGGTCTGCTACCAGCAAGGTGCGCTCGCCGTGGGCGCGGGTGTCGTAGAAGCCTGCAGTTGTGGCGTGAAAAAATATGCTCATGATTAGTAGCCGGTGGCCTCCCAATAGATTTCATCTGGTGAGTTGAAGGGGCCAGAAATAACCGAGAACTGGGCATTGCTGACGATCAGGGTGTTAGTGCCGGTGGCAACGTCCGAATAAAAAAGGCTTGTTCGGGATGCAACCAGGGACACGCAACGGTTAGGAAAAGCGATTGGGAAACTACGGTGCGTCACCGAGTCAGAGGCGCCCAAAGTCATACCCCACTGCCGGATCAGGCCGGTCTGTGCACACTTCCACCAGCCGTTAGGGCTAAGGGAAGCCGTATTCTTGAAGACTGCCCCGGGAGTATCGGGCGTGGCCTGGGGAAGGTTGGTCAAGCCTGCCGCGTTACCGCTGTACATACCTGACACGTGCAGATTGCCGCCTTCAGTGAGCGTCAGCGCACCGTTGGTACCTCCGACATGCATGACCACGCTTGCCGGTGTAGTAGAGCCACCGCCGGCCCAAACATCCATGGATGCCAAGTGACGGTCGGTCCAGTTGGTTGCCTTCCATATCAAGTAGGCGTTGCCGTTGTCAGGGCAATCGACCTGTACAGCTGGGGAGCGCGAACGCCAGTCAACAAACGCACCCGCCATTGCACGAAAATCAAACCGCGCCGTTCCGGTCAGGTAACCACCACTGAGCGGCAACTTTGAGTTATCCGCGATCGCGATGTTGGCGGTCCCGTCGAACGACACACCGTTAATCAGTCGAGGTGTGGTTAGCTTGGTAGCGGTAGCGGCATTGCCCGACACAGCAATGTCGTAGGTGCCGCTCAATCGAGCCTTGGGCAGCGTGCCAAGGGTCAGTGCATTGGCGTTCAAGCCGCTCAACTGTCCGCCGTCACCGAAATACGATCCCTTGATGCTCAGGTGTCCAGAGCCGTCCAAGGTGAACGCCGAGACGGTTCCACCCACATGCATGACCACCGAAGGGACAGAGGTCGACGTGCCACCGGCGTACACCTCCATTGCAGCCAAGTGTCGCTCGCTCCAATTGGTGCCCTTCCACACGGAATACGCGGCGCCGTTGGACGCGCAATCAATCTGGATCGCGGTTTGACGCTCCTGCCAACTGACAAATGACCCGCCGATCAACGGCACGTTGAATCGCACGCCGCCGGTCAGCGTCCCGCCGCTCAGTGGCAACTTGGAGCCGTCGCCAATCGCGATGTTTTGGGTACCGTCGAACGCCACGCCGTTGATCAGGCGGGCCGTTTCCAAACGGGTGGCCGTACCAGCATTGCCGGTGACCTGGATGTCATAGGAGCCGGACAGGTTTACCCGGGGCACCGTTCCTGCAGTAAGGGCGCCGGCGTTGAGGTTAACCAGTCCGCCACCGTCACCAGACAGTTTTCCGGTAATCGCTACGCCGGCGTCAGAAACACGCACTCCGTTGCCGTAGATATACCCATCAGTGCCCAGGCCCATGAACAGGGTTTTAAAGCCGGTAGACGAGCCGTAACCGCCGATGCTGCCCACGATGTTGCCGCCGGACGTGAACGTCATCCCACGTGCCCAGGCGCTGCCGAAATAGTTGCCGGCGGCGTAGACCACATCACCGATCATCGTGCCGCCAGTCAGCGGCAGTTTGGTGGCGTCCTGCACGGTGATGTCCTGCGTACCGTCGAAGGCCACACCGTTGATCGCGCGAGGGATGGCCAGCCTTGTAGCGGACCCCGACCGCAAGTCAGGGTAATGGCCCACCTTGGCGGCGAAGTGATCCACCAGCGGGCCGTCGATTGGCGCAATCGTGCGCAGATCGTTGATCTGGTTCGCGTTCACCAGGTGCGCCAGGGGAATGCAGTAGTGCCAGGCACCGTCGGTGTCCAGGTAGTCGACCTGGTTGGGATCAAAAACCACTTTCCAACTGGCCTGTACGTCGTTCAACTCACGGCGCAATGACACATGCAGCCACACCGGTGCCGGTACCGCCGGCGGCGCGATCGGCAAGGCGCTGGCCAGCTCCACGCGGATGCCTTCGATGTAGGCAAGCCCGGGCTTGAGTTGATACCCGGCCCCAACCTTCTCCACCTGTAGGCCGCTACGGTAGAAACAGGCTCGACCGAATACGTCGCGGTTGCTCAGGCGCTCGCGCTCGTCCAGGCCCTTCAGGCGCACGGTGAAGTCATGCTGCCAAGTGCTGGCATCAATGGTGATGCCGGTCAGCGCCTGGGCCCCGTCGAACACCACCAGGATGTTGCGGGTGACGTTGTTGCCCAGCTGCAGCGGCGGAATGTTCTTTCGCTTTTGCTGCACAGGCACGTAGGCCACGGCTAGCAACACATTCTCGACGGTTTCCAGGCCGATCCAATTCCAATCAAAGTCGCCGACATCGCTGCCCAACATCGAGCTGTAAACCACCTGGTTGGGGTTCACAAAGCCGATGTTCTGTTTCGGGATCGTGTAGGTGTGGACGATCTGCGCCGCCGGCGGTTTCCCGGCTGCGCGGTCGACCGGGGCATTTGGGTTCAGGCCTGGCACGTTGGCGAAGACGAAGCGCACGACATCGAGGCGTTGTTGTGCTCCTGTTTTTTGGGCGATCAGGCTTTCACCTGCAAGGGTAATACTGGCTCCCATGGGGGACTCCTACAGGCGGGCGACCAGCGTTTGCTGATCGTCGTTAAAGTCAGCCGCGACGATGCGCAGCGATACGGGGGTAATGGTCACGAAGTCATAGCGCCGGCACGTGCGGCCGTATTGCTGAATCAGCACGCGCAGCAGCTCGGGGTTCTGCGATAGCTGGGAGTCGGAAAGGCGCAGCAGCACCACGTCCCAGTCCCGATCGGGCATACGCTCGTCTATCTCGACGTAGCCCACGCCCAGACGCTGCAGGATGCGTTTGAGCCCCGCTGTACTGCCGGCGTCGACGGCGTTGATAAAGGCGAACTTGACCCGCAAGCGATACAAACTTTCAGGCTCGTCCTTGAAGCGGGTGGTGTCCCGCTGCCAGGCCAGCAGATCGAGGACGGTCAGGTGGCAGGTCTCGGCGTCCATCTGCAGGAGCGGCCATTGCAGCCAGCCTTCGACTTTCTCCCACCAGGACTGGGCGGCGGCTTTCAGCTTGGTGAGCTGTGGCCCATCGAGCCAGAACGGCAAATTCAGTTTGATCATGCCAACACCACCTGCAGGCTGCTGATCCGGGGGATGGTCAGCTCTGACACGATGTCGGCGTTATCGAAGTGCAGCGACTCGATGCCCGCGAACTGCTGGTGGAGTTCTTCGCCCAGGCGACTGAATGAAAAGCGCGACTGTGGATAAGTCAGCGTTGGCTGATAGTCGCCGGCGCTGCTTTCGCGGAAGGCCGCACGAATGAACAGTTCCACTTCCGTCTGCAGCTTGGTGCGCTGCTCTGCGGTCAGTAGCTGACGTGGCCATACAGTCAAGCTCAACGCGTGCTGGGTCTCAGGCATGACCATGACCAACAGATCATCGCCGTGGCCATGGTTGCCCTGGTCGCGGATATGCGCGTTGATTTGCTCCAGGTATGTCGCCGCCGGTACGTCTGCATCAAACAGCACGTAGGCATTGGCACTGCCTGGGCCCCGGGGGGCGCCGTGCAGGAAATACACACCATCGGGCCGCACGCCCGGGAAGGCTGAAATCATGGCGCGGTATACCGAATCGGTGTGCCACTGATTGACCGCCGAGAACTGGTTGCGCACCCGCAAACGCAGCTGATCGTCCGGTTCAGGATCTGCACCAGGTGCGATCAACCAGCCGTCGACGTTCACCACCTGGGCGATGCCGGCAATGGGTACCGGCAGGATCGCGTAGTAACCCGGGGCCAGGTTGTAGCCGCTGCCAACCTCTTGGGCTTCTACCGGGACTTCCAGCTGCTGCAGGCCGTCTGCAAAGGTTGCAGCCTGCGTGGTGATCAGTTGGTAAATATGGCCGTTGATAGCCGCGGATTGCACCAGGACGCCGGCGGGCAGCTCCAGCACGCCGCCGGCGACGTCCCGGGTAAACAACAGCATGCCCTGGGCCTTGGTCGCACCTTTACGCTCGACGTTAACCGCCCAGGCCAGCATGTCCAGCCACTTGTCCCGGGCAGTTTTTACAAAGAAGTTGGGCAGGACCGTGTCACTGACAAAGCTGATCAGCCACATGACCGGTTTAGTCACCAGGGCTGTGATCACACGCCAGAACGGTGAATAAGCGCTGGTGTTGCTCATCTTGCTGCCTTGGGCGGCTACTTCCTTTTCCCAGGCCTTACGCAAGCCGTCCTCGGTGGTGGGAATGCCGGCGTCAGCGAGCGCCTGTTTAAAATCTACGTCGCTCACAGGGTCACCTCGATGTCGCCAAACTTCAGTGTTTTGGCCGTGACCAGGTACTGGCCGGATTGCACCTGGTGAATCAGTGCGGTACCTGGTACCAGGCGTTCATCAGCCTCCACCAGCAGCTCCAGTTGCTGGATGCAGTCGCGTTGACGCAGGCGGCTGCGCTCAGCCACCAGCGTTACCAGCAGGCCGCTTTCGCGGATCATGTGCGCGATGTCCTGGGCGATACTGGCCCGGTCCTCGATCAGCAATGGCTGACGGGACGGGTCCAGCGACAGGTCGTTGTCGATGATCAGCAGGTCGATGTATTCGCTCATCCGCCCACCGCCATGGCCAACATGCCTTCAAGCTCCAGCGGGTTCATCGGTTTACCGGTGTGAATGTTGACGTTCTCCACGTGGGTGCCCTTGTTCTGGGTTTGGTTGTTGTTCTGGATGCTGCTCAGCAAGCCGCCCCGGGGTACGGCGTCGGGCCGCTTCGGTGACAGGCTGGCCAGAGATCCATTCATGCGCTGCTGGCTTTGCTCGGCCTTTTCAGTGGGTGCCGGCGCAGTCACCAGCGCCGGCGGCTGCTTCGGCTGCGGAATGTTGAGCTGCAGCCCGATCGGCGCCGGTAACTTCAAGGCAGGCGCGGCCACCAGTGCCGGCGCTGTGCGCGGTGGCTCAGGAGCCGTGAGGGGCTGGGGGATCGGCGCCGACGTTTTCGGTACCGGGGCCAGCACCAGCGCTGGCGGCTGTGCCTGGGGCTGCAATGCGTTGAGCGCGGGCATGGCCGGCGCGGGCGTCTTCTGTGCGGCAGTCATCACCAGTGGCGGCGCCTGGATGGGTTGCTGGGGAGTACTCACCAGCTGCGGCAGCAACGGTGCCTCGACCGTCGGGGCGGTGATGGTTGGCAGTTGCGGTGCCGCCGGCATATCGCCAAACGCGGCATCGATCTGCACGCCCGGGATCTTGTTCAGCATCTCGATCAAGCCATTGATGGCCGATTTAAAGATATTGACGATGCCGTCCCACGCAGCGCTGGCCATGCCCGACCAACCGCCCATGGAGTCGAACCACTCCGACAGTGCGGTCAGTTGGCCGCTAACCCACTGGAACGCCTCGCTGTTGAGTAGTGCACTGGTCCATTCGTCCCAGTAGATGATCGCTGCCGCCACTGCCGCGACCAGGGCGACAATACCGACCACGACCCACGTCACCGGGTTGGCCAGCAACGCGGTGTTGACCAGCCAGATGGCGCCCTGCCACAGCAGCATCGCGCCCTTGACCAGCCCCATCCAGGCGACCATGAGCACCAGGCCCGCAACGAACCCGATCACCATAACGGTGTGATACAGGAACATGGCGATACTGCGCAGGCCGGCCATGGTCAGGACTTTCCACACAGTGACCAGGCCCAGCCAGACCATTTTCGAGATACCCACGGTCAGCGTGAGCAACGACATGGCCGCAATGATCCCGAACACCACCAACGTGGTGATGCCGATCACGCGGGTGATATTGGGAAACAGCTGGGTCCAGCGGGTGAGTGTGGCAGCGATGGCCACCAGGCGATCCATCAGCGGCGTCAGGATCGGGATCAGCGACTGCCCGAAAGCGATACGCAATGCCTGCACAGCGGCGCCGAACTGTTGCCACGGGTCAACCATCTGTTTGGCCATGCGCTCGGCGTTCTCCAACCCGTGCACATTACCCAGTCGATCCATGCCGTTTTTCAGGCGGTCGGTATCGCCCAGTAGTGTGGTGATCAGTCGCGCCGCTTCGCCACCGAAGGCATCGCGCAGCTTCTTGCCATTGGCCTCAATCGACAGATCGCCAAACTTGCCTTTGAGCTTGTCCAGGATGTCCATCATCGGCAGCAACTTGCCCTGCTGGTCGACAAAGGACATGCCGAGTTTTTCCGATGCGCCGCTGACGTTCTCAAAGAACGATTTATAGAGGCCACCGGCCTCCCCGCCGTCCATGGTGCTGCCCAGTGTGCCCAGTACCGCCATTTGCTCGGCCAGGCTCACACCGGCAGTGCTGGCCAGTCCGCCGGCGGCTTTGAATGCCTCGCCGATCTGCTCGCCACTGGTGCGAAACAGCTGCACTGCAGTGGCAGTTTGACCGGCCAGGTTCTCCACCCACTGGCCTTTGCCCATGGCGTCGGCCTGGCCCTTGAACAGGTTGTACATCGTGCCAACGTAGGTGCCCATGGTGTTCGCATCGGACTTGGTGGCCTTAGCCAACAGGTTGCTGGCATTGGTAAAGGTGGCCAACTGACTGCCCGCCAGGCCTTTGATGGCGCCTTCAACCTGGTACGCCGAGGCGACAAAATCCCGGGCGTTTTCCCCGTAGGCCACCGAAAACTCCAGGGACTTGCGATTCAGTGCGGTCAACGCATCTTCGGCCACACTCAGCGATCGGACTTCGCCCAGGGCGCGGTTCATCTCCAGAGCGGGTTCCAGCGACTGGGTGATGGCCACGCCGGCGCCGACCAAGCCCGCCAGACCAAGGCCCATGGTCTTAATGTGCTTTTCGCTCTGTTCCGCCAGGTCAGAAAAGCCCATTTTCACCTTGCCCAACGGGGCGGTGACCTTATCGGTCAGGCTCAAAATGAAGGCCAGGCGGGCGCTTTGGTCAGCCATCTGTGTTTATCCGTTCAATGCGTGGGCGATGCCGTTGGCGATGGCGATTTCCATCCGCCGCCAGTGTTCGTCCTCAAGCCACTTGGCCGTGCCCATCACCTCGGCGGTGGGCTCAGCACCTGGTAGCCAACGACCGGCCAGGGCCACCAGTTGGCCAAGGCCGTTTTCGGTCAGTCGTTCGGCGTGGTCGAGGGCTTTTTTACGGTGATTTCAACGTCGGGGCTGTATTCCTCCAGCAGCGCGCCGGCCAACTGCATCACGAATACCGGGTTGCCCAGCATCGGCTTGAGCGTGGCGCGCTCTTCCTGTTTAACGGTGGTCACCAGCAGGTTGTTCGCCGGCGCGACCTTGTTGGCCTGGGTCACCGCGTTGAAGTACTTGGTCACGTCCTGCGGGGTCAGCTCAAAGGTGAATTCCTTGTCGCCTACTTCCAGGGTGATCTCGCGTTTATCGGTCATGGGTGTTGCTCCGTTCAGGGATTGAAAGTGGGGTGGTGTCAGCGCAGGCAAACCCGGCGCACGTGGTCCTGCAGGCCCAGGATCATTTGCTTGCTGAGGGCAAGCTGATCTCTGAGGGTGAAATAATCCGATCGAGCGTCTGCTGAGAGTTCGGCGGATCCGCCATCAGCCACGCCGCTGGCGCCGGCATCGCCGGGCTTGGGGGCGCTGCAGGTGGCTTTGATCCGCAGCCGGCTAAGGCCATCGTCAACAGCACGGCGCAGACCGTCGTTTTGGGCGCGTTCATTGTTCAGTTCCTGGGTACGTTGAAGGTCGATAGCGTCACGCTCGGCCAGCCTCTCGCCGGCGATGCGGGCCGCTTCGCGCAGGCCCTCCACTTCGAACAAGGCGCTGTCGCGCTCGCTGCGGGCGGTGTCGCGCTGACCTTCCAGCAGGTCAAAGGCGAACCAGGCCACCAGGCACAGCACCAAGGGGAAAATGGCTTCGCGCATTACAAACCCGCCTTGCACAGCTGTGCTTCGGCCAACCGGCGCCGGTGCAGGCCCCGGACAAACTCCTTTTGCCCCGGCGCGGTAGTGACGTAAGCCCAGACTGGGGTTTTGCCGTCAGCGGCCCACGCCAGTGCGTTGCATCCGTCCTTGATGCGCCCGGAATTGATGAGCGCGACGGCACGACTGACGCAGGTGCTGGGCACGCCGAAGTTGTGGCTATGGCTGCTAAGAGCGTCGAAGGTGTTCTGGCCCACGTCCTGGTTGGTGATGCAGTCCGCCAACTGCAACTGGCCCTTGCTGATCACCAGTTGCTCGACCTCGTCGCACCGCGCGTCTGACCAGTAGTCACCGACCACCACCGGATAAGGGCTGGTGTGGCGGGTGATGCCTTTGCACACGGTTGGCAGGCCCTGGGCGAGCTTGTCGGCGTAGACGGTGTTCTGGCCGTCGCCTTCCCAAGTACCCAGGAACAGCACCAACGTGGAGCTGCAGAGCGCAATGGCGCCGGCGGCGATCTTGCCGCGCAGGCTCATGGCTTCACCTTCCAGTCGCGCAACATCTGGCGATACTTCGGAACCAACAGCAGGATCTGCAGCACCATGTAAACGGCAGTCAGCATGTAGGCGACAGCCGACCAGTCGACGGCCCCTGTCGCTCCAGTTGCCGCTACACCGATCGCAGGTGACGCCTTCGCCAGTGCGATGGCGGTGTCCTGGGCCGCCTGATTCGTGCTCATCGCTGCACTCCTTTCTCGAAAAAGGACTGGCACAGGACGCAGCGGGTTTTGCCGCCGAGCGCCTGGCGCGCTGCAGGAATCTCGTTATTACAGTCCTGGCAGTGGGTAAGGCTTGGGCCCGCTGACTCACGCCGGGCCTGGGCCAACTGGGCGTTGATAGCCTGGTCCCGCTGACGTTGTTCCAGGGCTTGGGCGCGATCGAACGGGCAGACCATCAGCTAATGCCCTCGATCTCGGTGGCATCCAGATACGGCACGCCGTTGATACGGATAAAGTCCGGGCTGGTGACCTCGAATGGCACCTTGTGCTTGGTCTTCTCGCCACCTTTGGGATCGATGCTCAGCAGGCTGGAAACCTTCAACTTGCAGCCGAAGGCCTCAATGCGCAGCTCGTCGTCGCCAGCCTTGGCAAAAAACACCGCGTCGAAGGCCTCCAGCTTGCGAAAGCTGCCGGCACTGCGTGCCGCCTCGATCAACAGATTGAAGTTGGTGGAATCCAGCTCCAGGTCGCCAGCAGCCGCCACATCGCCGTCGACGTAGCCGTCAGGCACGCCCCGGGTTTGCGCGGTCTTGCTGTTGTCGGTGATGTCCAGGGTGCAGCTTTCGACGTGGACCTGCAGGTCTCCCAGGTTCACGTCAAAGTTCTTGCCGCCAATACGTGACATGGGGGGTTACTCCGAATCGTCGTTGGAAAGGTCCAGGGCGATGTTCGCCGTGAGGTCTTTCGGGCAGTTGTGGGGCTTGATCTTGATGAACGCCTCTACGGCGGTTTTGCTCTTCCAGACCAGCACGATGTCGCCGTCCTTCGGCGATTCGATCTCGCCCGGGAACACCTCGCCGGCGAACTTCACCGACTTGGCCATACGGCGCAGAGGCGCCATCAGCGCGGTGATGTTCACGGCCATGCTGTTGGGGGTGTTGTTCAGGCGCCGATCGCCTACGCGGCGAATCAGCAGCGGACGGACCTGGCGAGCGGCCTTGTCAGCCAGACGCAGGTATTCGATTACCTGGTAGTCACTGCCAGGGGCGTCCAGCATGTTGCCGTCACCCCAGTACACGCCCGGGTAATCGGAATAGGTCTGGGAGACGGAGAAACGCGCCTTATCCAGCTCCGATCGGATCGAGGACGGCAGTGGTACGCCTTCGGAGTCGACAGGCACTGGGCCCAGGCCAAGCAGCGCTCCAGTGGCCACACGCATCGGGCTGTCAGCAATACTTACTGCTGCGTTGGCCAGGCGACCGGCCAACACGCCCAGGTCGTTACCGTGCAGTTGCGGCACCACTAACACCCGGGGCGCAGCCAGGCCGGCAGTGATTGCCTTCTGGGCTACCAGGTATTCCGCCCAGCTCTGGAAAGGGCTCAGCGACAGGCCTGCCGTGGCCGCCATGACGAAAGCGCGCCGACCATAGGTGTCATTCATCGACACAGCTGCATCGTGCATTGCCGACAGTTCGGCACCGGTGGCCACTGGCTTGGTGATGACCACCGCTTCGACGGAAAAGCCCTGCTGCTGGGACATTTCCAGGGCCTTGGCCCAGTCGCCATCCGCTGCGATCGGCGCCGCCAGGCAGGCCCAGCGATCGCCACCATTCAAGCGTGCTGCAGTGATCTGAGTTTTCAGGTCACTGGCTGGAACACCCAGGGCGGCATCCAGGTCGCTGTCGGTGTTGAGGGCGATCAATTTGCCGGTGTTTTTCGGACCGGGGCCGATGTACAGAAAATAGCGTTCGATCTCAGTCACGGCGCCCTGGCCCAGATTGAGATTGTTAACGCTGACTTTGCCAAGTGCCATGCTGTGCCTCGTTAGCGGGGTGAATTAAGGATTTGTTGAAAGACCTGGTTAACCAGCTCGCGGGTTTCGTTGCCGGTCTCCACGCCGAGGAACTGGCGTTTCGGCAGGGTGATGTCCCAGCTTTGTGAGCCCGATGTCTCGGCCTTTTCGTCGTTCAAAATGCGGATCAGCAAGCCGGCCTTGGCGTAGTTCACGTGTTTTTGAATCCATGCCACTGACGGCCTGGTCAGCGTCTTTTTGCCTTTCTGGCGGGTGCGAAAGCCCAGCCGGCGCAGCCGCTTGGCTTGTTTATCGGTGCAGGCGATACCCGGCGGGACTTTGTTCCAGCGCCTCATCTGTGCAGCGGTACGCCGCTCGCTGACGCCGTTGTGCTGCTGGGATGCGACCCACCGGGTAAGTGCGTTTTTCCAGCCCAGTTCGGCTTCATCGGAACTGACACGGGTGACCTGCAGCAGCTTGGCCAGGCCGGCTTCCATCTTCTTTTTGCCCTTGGTAGAACCCTTGCGCTCGGCGAAGGGGCTGCCATCCAGGTTCTTTTGTTCACGTACCCGCTTTCGGCTCATCGAGCGCACGCGCTTGGTCACGTTGTTCAACAGCCGCCGGCGCAACTGGGGCGATAGATCAAGCAACGCCAACTGGGCATCGACGTTGAGCAAGCCCCTGACATCGAGGTCGAGCGGGCTATCGGTCATGACTGCCCACCTCGCCCTGCTCAGCGGTCCACAGATCGAACGGCACAAAGGCCCAGGTCTTGCCAAAGGCCTCGATCTCGCCGGCGGGATCCTCGGCCAGGTATTGCGGCTCAACGAATTCCAGCGACAGCTCAACGTCGAAGCTGTCCTGGTCCAGGGGCTCAACGGCGAACAGTGGCGCCGGCAGGTCGTGGCGGTACCGATCGGGATCGTGTGTTTCCAGCCAACTGCCCACCAGGGCCATCAGCCTGGCCGGGTGATCGGTGAAACGCTCCAGGGAGAACACGGCGCGATAGCGCATGTCACTCATGTGCAGGCCGTCGCGGTCGGGCTTCCAGATCAATTCCAGGCTGACCTGTTCGGTCCAGCTGTCGAACTGCTCCGGGGCAACCAGGTTGCGGGCCATGAGGTAGGCGGTCAGCGCCTGCAGCTGGATCACTGCAATGACGCCGTGATGCGGCCACGGCCCTGTAGAGCGCGAACCGCCTGCTGGCTGAACGCCAAGAACGTTTCCGCCCGCTCTGGGGCTTCCTTGCCGGTGTTCTCGGCGCTTTCCCTGCGGGTGACCGTGGCGAACTGCGGCAGCAAATTGGCCTTGGTGCGGCAGTAAACGGCGCGCTTGTAAAGCTTCACCTTGAACGTACGCTCGGGCAGCAGCACCGTGTCTGCGGCTTCAACGTTGTTGATGCCGAAGGCCTGCCACCGGGCTTTGCACTTGGCCAGGTCACCATTGACCTCGATCATGGCCATGGTCATGTCACCGCCCAGCAGCTCTACCAGGTACTCCGCCGGCAGGCGGTATTCCTTCTGGAATTCGGACAGAGAGAGGTTCGGCCAGAAGCCGTCGTTCTCGATTGTCTGTTCCACAAAGGTGGTGGGTTTCCCGGAAAAGCTCATTGCTGGGCGCTCAAATAGGGCGGGGAGCCTGTTTTCAGTGGGACGGTCCATAAATGGGCGGCTCACTTCCACAGGTCCCCGCTGGGGGGGTAGTCGTTTATTCGGAAGCCGGGGTAGCGGCCGCTTGTTTTGCCAAGGCCTTGCGGACCTTTTTGATGCGCGTGTCGTTGCCGGCCTGCGCGTACAGCTGAGTGGAGCGCTCCAAATGCTTGAGTGCGGTTTCCCACTGCTCGGCTTCCATGGCGCGCATGCCGATCAACTTGTGGTACTTGCTCGGGATCTGCTCCGTCAGGTTCCACTCGCCGTCTACACGCGGCAGCAGGTCGGACAGGTATGGCTCTGGAGAGCGACTGGCGTTGTATTCGGCGTAGGCCCACTCGCACACGGCGTCTGCAACAAAGGTCTGGATATCCCGGCGCTTGAAGCGCTCCGGCATTTCCTGGCCCTGCTCCATCAGGAAGTCGGCCAGCTCCAGGGCGTCTTCGAACTGGACGGTGTCGAACAGCCAGACCATCACCTGCACCGCGACGCGGTTGGGAAAGTTCAGCCCCGACTCGCAGTAGCGCTGCACGTATTCCTGATACTTGGGCAGCAGCTCTTCACGCTTGAGCGCCTGACGTCCGGCCAGGCCGTTGATTGCGCTGATGCGCTCCAGGTCCTGGTCCAATGCCGCTTCTTGCAACAGCAAGTGTTTGCGCGCATTGGCGGGGCTGCTCAGGGCTTCGCCCGGGGAGTACGGCAGAGCTGCGGCTGACAATGCCGCCGCTACAGCTGCACCACCCAGCGCCAGGGTGCGGCGCTTGTGCGAGAGGGCCAGGCTCACGCTACAAGCTCCACGTTTTCGGTCATGGCGAACTTCTCTAGCTGCTCGATCACGTAGCCTTCGTTACGGCTGTTGTAATCCTCAACACGCGAGCGCTTCGGGTTATCGATGGTCTGTTTGCGCCAGCTGGAGTCCTGGTAGTAGATCGACAGGTTGTCGAAGCTGGTGACCACCACACCGTTGACCGGGAAGAACGGCACGCTGAAGGCCGGCAAACCGCCATAGGTAGCGATCACCTGGGCGTCCTCAATGCGTTCCTTCTCAGTCGGGACGTCGCCCTGTTTGGCGTACAGCTTCGCCTTGTCAGCGGCCAGCAGATCGGTACCGATGATTGCGACCAGGTCGCCGCCATCACGCAGGCGCTCGTCCACCAACTGCTTGGTGTCGTGTACCAGGGCGTCAAGATTGGCGTAGTCGCCACCGGCGCCAAGGGTGATTTTGCCGACGGCTTTGCCTTCACTCAGTACCTGGTGCGGAATCTGCTCGCGAGCCTGTTGCAGCCAGCCCTTGTTCACGTCCTGCAGCATTGGGTATTTGGTGATATCGGTCTGCTGCGCCGCATGGGTGCCGTGGAAGCCAACCATGATGCGGTCCAGGGCAATCTGCTTCTGCACTGCAGCCGAGTAGCGCTGATGGAAGTCCGGGAACTTGGCCCAGGCGTCAATCTTGGCGTATGGCATGCCCACGTCGGATTCGGTAGACGACAGTTCGTAAGTCGTCTGATCCAGCGATGACGCGTCCTTGGCTTCGCGGTCGGTGGTTTTGGTGTTGGTGCGGCCTGTGACCGGACCGGAAACACCAATGAACACCTTCTGGCCCTTGATCTCGGTCACCGGAATGACGTTGATCCGCTCCAGGAAGTCAGCTTTGGCGGTGATCGCGTCGTTCAGCTCCTGCGCGATCGTAGGGTCCACGCTGAAGTGATTGCTCGACAGCTCGACACCGTAGCTTTCAGCGATGGCCAGCTGCAGTTCCGCGTACATCTTGGCGCCGTATGCGCTCAGGGAATGGGCCATGTCAGAGCACCCGCTTCTTGGCTGGGATTACCGGACCGGCATTGCGCGGCAGTTGGCGACCGGTCGGGGTGTTCTGCAGGGTGGCGAACTGCTGGTGCAGCTTCGCCAGACTCGCCAGAACAGCCTTATTTGACGCACCACCTTTGCGGCGGAATTCGCGTTCTTCTTCGGCGGTGGTGACGATCTCGTCCACTGCTGCGCCCACGTCGTCGATCAGGTCCTGGTCGGGGGCTGGTGCATCTTCGGCGGCTGGTTCAATGACGGCCTGAAGGCCGGCAGCGACAACCAGCAGCTGCGCCACCAGGGCTGTCAAAGCCGTTGCTGTAGCTTCATCCATTGGGGGTTTGCTCTCTGTTTGGGGTGGAGTGGTTTCAGTGGGCAGGGATTCGGCGGCGAAGCGCTTGAAAAAGCCGGTCAAGGCGTTGATCAGTCCGGTTTCCGCGGTGTTCGGGCTGTCGTCCTGCAGGCGGCCAAGTTCGACCGACGCGGCGTAATAGGAGGCGCGGTTGTTCTTGTGCGAGAAGTAGAGTTCCTGGGTACCCACGCTGGCTGGCTGGTCGGTAACGCCCATACCCGTCAGGTAGGCTTTGCCCTTGCCACGGAAGTCCGGGGTGATCTCAATGCTGGTGAACAGCTTCTGCCCCTGGTCATTGAGGTACAGCAGACGGTCGTTCGGCTTCAATTGCGCTTCCAGCGCCACTTCGCCCGGTTCCAGATCTTCGGCTTCTTCCACAAGGCGCACGGCGTACACCGTGCCGTGGGAGCCGGGCCAGCGCTCGTGATCGCACCAGATCACGGCGGTGTAGAAAGACGGCTTGTAGGTTTCAGCGATGTCGCGCAGTTCCTGGGGAAGGATCACGCGCCCATCAACGGTGGCGCCGCTGGTGGCGACACGTTTCCAGAACGAAACAAGGGAACGGGGCATGGATTTAACTGCGCTCAATCGGTTGAATGAGCCGCCAAGATAGGGAGCCGCCAAGCCCTAAACAAACGGTTCAAATGCGCGTTTCTCCTATATTCGAGATATAGGAGAAACGCGGAATTTAACCCCACGTTTCCAGCGTTTTCGCCGCATAGACTGCGGCCCATGTACTACTCGACCGAAGTTAAAGAAGCCGCCAAACGTCTGTTTCTGCGCCGCTGTAAGGCCAAGGAAATTCAGGCGCAGCTCAACCTGCCCAACATCCGCATCGTCTACTACTGGATTCGCCAGGGCGGGTGGGAGGACATGCTGTCGGACGAAGAGCCGCTGACCGCCGTTGGCCGGCGAATCACTCTGCTCCTGGACAAAGCCAGCAACCTGACCAAGGACGAGCTGAACGAACTGGACCGGCTGACTACCGTTCGCGAGCGGCTGTTAAAGCAGGCGGTTAAACCGGCACCGGCACCGATCGGGGAATCTGCCGGCGAGCCCCAGGAACGTCGCCCGGGGCAGCGCGGCGAGCGCTCCAGCCGTGGCGATGGCGGCGGCAAGAAGCGCGAAAAGAAAGTAAAGAACGACGTCAGCGAACTGACCGAAGTCGACTTCCTGGATAAGTTCATCAGCAAGATGTACCGGTATCAGCAGGAGCTGTTCGCAGCAAAACAAAACCCGCTGACGTGCCGAATCCGCAACATCCTGAAAAGCCGCCAGGTCGGCCTGACGTATTACTTCGCCGGCGAAGCGTTCATGGACGCGGTGCTAACGGGCGACAACCAGGTGTTCCTGTCAGCCAGCCGCTCGCAGTCGGAAATCTTCCGCAGCTACATCATCCAGTTTGCAAAGCAGTGGTTTGACATCGAGCTGACCGGCAACCCGATCGCGCTCAGCAACGGCGCCGAACTGCGGTTTCTCAGCACCAACAGCAGCACCGCCCAGGGCTACCACGGCCATGTGTATGTGGACGAATATTTCTGGATCCGCGACTTCGAAAAACTCAGCACCGTGGCCAGCGCCATGGGCACCCACAAGAAGTGGCGCAAAACCTACTTCTCAACGCCCAGCGCGGTGTCGCACCAGGCTTATCCGTTCTGGTCCGGGGAGGAATTCCGCAACAGCAAACGCGGCAAGAAGGCCGGCGGCACTTGGCCCACCGAGGCAGCCTACACCCAGGGCGCGCTGTGCCCCGATGGCCAATGGCGCAAGACTATTACCATTGACGACGCCATCGCCGGCGGCTGCGATCTGTTCGACCTGGAGCAACTGCAGCTGGAGTACGACGAAGACAAATTCCAGCAGCTGTTCTACTGCAAGTTCATCGACAGCAGCCAGAGCGCCTTCGGCCTCAAGGATCTGGAGCGGTGTTATTCCGATCTGTCGTTGTGGGAGGACTACAACCCGGAACTGGATCGCCCTTTCGGCAACAGCCCGGTGTGGCTTGGCTACGATCCCAGCCGGACCCGCGACGACGCCACATGCGTAGTGGTTGCCCCGCCGCTGGAGCCCGGGGCGAAGTTTCGAATCCTGGAGAAGCACAGCTGGCGGGGGCATTCGTTCACCTACCAAGCCGCCCAGGTCAAAAAGCTTACCGAGCGCTTCAACGTCCAACACATCGGGATCGATATCACCGGCGTGGGCTATGGCGTGTTCGACCTGGTGCGCGACTTCTACGCGAAGGCAACGCCGATTCACTACAGCCTTGAAACCAAAAACACCCTGGTACTTAAGGCCCAGGACACGATCCAGGGAAGCCGCATCGAGTGGGACGCCGGCTGGACGGACATCGCACAGGCGTTCCTGACCATCAAGCGCGGCACCACCAACAGCGGCCAGGTCACCTACAGCGCTTCGCGCACAGACGCCACCGGTCACGCCGATATCGCCTGGGCCGTCATGCACGCCCTGGCCAACGAACCCCTGAATACCAACAAGCGGCGCCGTAGCCGCTACGTCACGAGCGGAAACAATGCCCAAACCACAACGCAGAAAGCCCCAAGCCAGTCAGCAGGTACGACAGCAGCAGCCCATGCGGGCGTTCACGTTCGGGGAACCCGAACAGGTGCTGTCCGGCAACATCGGCGAGTATCTGGGGGTGTTTCTCAGCGACGACGGCGAAATCTACAAACCGCCGGTATCGCGGGCGGGCCTGGCCAAGTTGCTGCGCGCCAACGCGCACCACGGCGCCATTCCCAAGTTCAAACGCAACCTGCTGTTGCGTGAGTTCATCCCTTCCGAGGGCTGCAGCACGCAGACCATGGGACGGGCGAGCCTGGATTACATGGTGTTCGGCGAGGCGTATTTCTATCGCGACACCAATGCCTTCGGCGAGGTGCTGGAGATGCAGCACCTGCCGGCGATCAACATGCGGGTGAGAGTCGACGGCGGTTTCAGGATGCTGCTGCCGGACAGCAAATTCATGGACTTCGACCAGGACGAAATTGAACACGTCCTGGACTACGACGTGGAACAGAACATCTACGGCGTGCCCGACTACCTGGGCGGCCTGCAGGCGCTGTTGCTCAACGAAGCGGCGACCCTGTTCCGCCGGCGCTACTACAGCAACGGCGCGCACGCGGGCTACATCTTCTACACCAACGACCCGGACCTGACCGAGGAAGACGAAGAGAACCTGCGCGCACAGATCAGCGCCAGCAAGGGCGTGGGCAACTTCCGTTCGATGTTCGTCAACATCCCCAATGGCAAGGAAAACGCGATCCAGATCATCCCCGTGGGCGACTTCCAGGCGAAGGACGAACTGGAAAAAGTGAAGAACATCACCCGCAACGACGTGATCGCAGCCTGGCGCATGAACCCCGCGCTGGCGGGCATCATCCCGGAAAACAACGGCGGCTTTGGCGATATCGAGAAGATCGATCGCGTGTATACCAGCAACGAGATCAGACCGATCTGTCAGCTGTTCAATCAATTGAATGACAGCCTTCGACGCGACAGGCGTATCAACTGGAAAAAGATAGATAACACAGGGGAAAGCGCTATCTGACGCTTTAAAAATAGAGAAATATCCTGCACCACATGCGAAAATAGTGGCAAATAGCTGCACCCTGGGGAGGGAGTATGAGAGTTACATGTAAATGCGGGCACAAAGGCCGGATTGCTTCGCGTGAGGTGCTATCTACCGACTTCGCAAAGCTTTATTGCCAGTGCCTTGACGCGAAGTGTGGGCACAGCTGGGTTGCAAATCTCACGTTCTCTCACACACTCAGCCCGTCTGCACAGACTTTCGACAGGATGCTGATTGATCGTCTTCGAGACATGCCCAGGGCCCAGCAGCGGGAGCTATTCGAAAAGCTCGGATCGCAGGCAGTCGCATGATGCAAACCGCCGACAACTGCATGCCGGCGGCTCAGGAATCAATCTTCGTCGGACTGGTCCGGATTGCTTATCAGCGCTTCGGTCAGCCGGCGCAATTGCTCCTGATCACGAAAGCTCAACTGGCGATAGAAACCAATCAGGCGACGTTCAATGTGCGAAAGCTCATACCGCGCAGATGCAGCTATTTCAACGTAACCGGCATCGGCGTTTGTGCGATCCAACATGCTTACCACTCCATAAAATCCATTGCTGACACAGAGATATGGGGGCAAGCCGGTGGTAACACAGGAACAGTGGGCTTAGCTCACTCCTTTGACAGCATCGTCAGCCATGGCCTGGATAAAGCGTCGAATCGCCCTCTGATCATCTGCCGGGATATTGCGATATTGCTGAATAATTTTGTCCTCAATCTCATTCAGCGAATCAAGGGCCAGCGTGCTACGCCGCCCGGTGAGGATGTAGGGCACATCGAATTCGAACTGGACCGCCACCTTACTCAGATAGGACGCCGTAGCATCGCTAGATCCTGCCTCGTAGTTCGCCTGTGTTCGCTTTGCAATTCCAAGTGCTTCCGCGACCTGGTTCTGTGTCATGCCGCATCGCTTCCGTTCTTCTTGCAGCCGAGAACCGATATCTTCCGAAAGATGCACTTTTTTTCATCCTTACTATTTACAAGTGCACCTAAGTGCATCATTGTGCATCTCACACCACATGAAATTGCACGGATCTGCACTATGCCGAACACCAGCGTTACCGAGCAAGCCCGTCATCAAGCACGGGAAGCATTAGAAAAACGCGGCCAGTCAGCCAAAGACTTCGCTGCCCAACATCAACTCAACCCCAGCACCGTCTATGCGGTCCTGAGCGGGCAAAGCCAATGCCGTCGTGGGGAAGCTCATCGCGCGGCCGTATTACTCGGAATCAAAGACGGCGAAATCGCACAGTAATGGCCGGTGCACTGAGGGAACAGCAGAAGATGAAAAGTCAGGTTCTAAAAACACGACGTGAAGTCGTCAGTGCAATTATTTGCACCTTTGAAGGTGGCCGCGAACGCGCCGCCGCTCGCATCGGCCTACCTCTCAAGAAGTTTGATAACCACGCTTACGAGAACAATAACTGCCGTCCGCTGACAGACCTACAGATCTATCAGCTGGAACAAGTCACAGGCACCCAGCACTTAGCCAACTACGTAGCGGCCATGTACGGCGGCATGTTCGTGCCGGTCATCCAACCGGAAAACCTAGACAACGTTGAGATGTACGCACGGGCAGTGCAGACCTCAGCCAAACAGGGCACGGTCGACCAGGTTATCGCTCAGGCTATCGAAGACGGCGTAATCACCGAAGACGAGGCCGAATTGATCCTGAACGCGCACGTCTTGCACATAGCTGCACGTACTGCCGAAATTCATGCCGCCATCGATCTCTACCGCGCCAAGTCAGGTAAAGGCCAATGAACACTCAAACCAATACCCTGGACTACAAGCAGTGCATGCAGAACGCTGCACTGGCGTTTCTTGATCGCCATCAAGCCGAACACCTAGGCGACCTATCGGCGCTACGCAAACGGGCAATCTTTCATCTGGTTGAAAACCTCGACGTGGCCGAACCGGTTGCAATCAAACTGACCGACCTTGCCCACATCGAGTTGTTGGACCTGACGCGCCGCCGACTCTCCGCGAACTCGTAACACCCACCCCAACCAATCGCCGGCCCCACCTTCCGTGGGTTTGGGTGAGCTGCGCCCGAAATTGAGGTTTAACGATGGCAAACGCCGTAATTGTCACCACACAACTGCCCCCGGCCGAGGCCGAAGCGTTGCTGGCCAACCTGCGTGAACAGTATCGCTTGAGCCTCAACGAACACTGGTACGCCGACCAATTCCGCCTTGTTGCGGCCGGTCTGCGCCACGGCGCGATTCTCGCCCACATCCCGGTCATGGCTGCGCAAAAACGCCTCATGGCAGCCCTATCCCACAGCCTCAAAGCAGTGAAGTAACCCCATGAAAGAAGACCTTCGTCACGACGTGTTGCAACGCCTTCAGGCCGACTTTGGGCTCAAGCACCGCACGGGCACCGACTACATGCGCGGCGGCACCTGCCCGAAGTGCAAAAAGAAAGAGCTGTATTCCCGCTTTGATACGCCATGGATGGTGATTTGTGGTCGCCCCGAAAAGTGTGGCCACACCCTGCACGTGAAAGAGCTGTACGACGATCTGTTCGAAGACTGGAGCAAGCGAGCGCCGGCGACAGACCAGCATCCCAACGCAACGGCACGCGCCTACCTGGAGTTCGCCCGGGGCTTTCGGTTTGAGCTGATCCAGGGCTGGTTCACCCAGGAAACGTTCTACTCCGCTGAACACAACGCCGGCAGCGCAACGGTGCGCTTCTCCTTAGAAAAAGGCGGTTGGTGGGAACGCCTAATCGATCAGCCACACCGCTTCGGCAAGATGAAAGCCCGCTTCAAATCCAAGGATAGCTATCGCGGCGTCTGGTGGTGCCCGCCCTGCGTCGACCTTCTTGAAGCCAAGGAAATCTGGATTGTTGAAGGCATCTTCGACGCCATCGCCCTGGTGCACAACGACATCGCGGCCGTATCGGCCATGTCGTCCAATGCGTTCCCTGGTGACTCACTCAAGGCACTGATTAAGACCCGCGAGGGCGGGAAGTTGCCCAAGCTGGTTTGGGCGCTTGATAACGAGCCCAGCGCCAACGCTTACACCAGACGCTGGGTACGCGAAGCCCGCGCCCTGGGCTTTGTCTGCGAGTCTGCGCAGATCCCGCAGCGCGACGGTCGCAAGTCGGACTGGAACGATCTCCATCAGCGCTGGAGCTTCATCCAAGACGACACTAAGCGCGCCGAACAGATCGCTACTGACCTCAAGCAAGCCCGCCACCAGGGAGCCCTGCTGCTGGCCGAGAGCGCAGCGGAAAAGGCCTTGCTGATGTACGACTGGAACAAGCGCGGGGAATTTCACCTGGGCTTTGCCAACCGCCTGTACTGGTTCAAGTTGGACATGGAGAAATTCAACCGGGCCATGTCCGACATCGAGGACAGCGAGAATCACGACGACCAGTTGCTCAACCAGGCACAACAGCGCGAAAAGGCGCTGCAGCAATCCGGCAGTGTTGTGGAGATTGCCAACTGCTACCCGCAAGCCCTTTATTTCCAGCGCAACGAAGTAACGGACGAGTCCTGGTACTACCTGCGCGTGGACTTCCCGCACGATTCCGAAAGCGTGAAAAACACCTTTACCAGTGGCCAACTGTCAGCCGCGAGCGAATTCAAAAAGCGACTGCTCGGCATGGCGGCAGGTGCGATGTTTACCGGCAGTGGCCAGCAGCTCGACAAGCTCATGAAGGACCAACTGTTCGGCATCAAAACGGTGTCGACCATCGACTACGTGGGCTACAGCAAGGAATACGCCTGCTACGTCTACGGTGACATCGCGATCAAGGACGGCACCACCTACAAGGTCAACAGCGAAGACTATTTCGAGTTCGGCAAGCTGCGCCTGAAAACCCTGCAGAAAGGCGTCCCCATCAAGCTGCAGCGCGAAGCAAAGGGCTTTGATGAAAAGTGGGTGCAGTTGCTGTGGACCTGCTTCGGCGCCCAAGGCTTCGTCGCACTGGTGTTCTTCTTCGGCTCGCTGTTCTGCGAGCAGATCCGCGCCCGCTACCAGTCCTTCCCGTTCTTGGAGGCCACCGGTGAGGCCGGCGCCGGTAAAACCACCCTGCTGAACTTGCTCTGGAAGTTACTCGGCCGCGAAGGCTATGAGGGCTTCGACCCCATGAAATCGACCAAGGCCGGACGCTCGCGCCTGATGGGCCAGGTCTCTGGTATGCCGGTTGTGTTCCTGGAAGCCGATCGCCACAGCGATGATCGAGCGCACGCTAAAACCTTTGAATGGGACGAGCTGAAAGACTTCTTTGGCGGGGGCACCCTGGCTACTAAGGGCGTCAAGACGGCCGGTAACGAGACGTACGAGCCACCATTCCGAGGAACGATCGCTATTAGCCAGAACGCGGCCGTAGTCGCCCACGAAGCGATCATGACGCGCATCGTAAAGCTGCACTTTGTGCGCCCGGTCGTCACACCGCAAAGCCGTGCGGCAGCTGACCAAATGAACGCGCTGGATGGCGGCACCCTCAGCCACTTCCTGTTGCGGGCGGTGGGCAAAGAATCCGCGGTGCTTGAGTTGTTCGCCCAGCGTATGCCCGAACACGAAGCGAAGCTGCGCCGCCTGCATACCCATTGCTTTGCTTGCGGTACCGCCTACACCAGCGACCAGGGCAACTGCAGCAGCTGCGGCTATGACTTGCGCGGTTACCTCCGTGTCGAACGCATCAGCAAGAACCACGCGCAACTGCTCTCGCTGTTGGATTGCCTACGCCTGGTGTTGAAATTGAGCGATCCCCAGGTCGCTGCCACTCAGCGTCAGATCGTGCGGATGGCCATAGAGCGCCAGGCATCCATCAGTTCCGACCATTCGGCCGTGGCCGAGTTTTGGGAGGTCTACGACTACCTCGAATCCCTGAGCGAAGACCCGGTGGTTGACCACAGCAGCGACCCCACTGTGATCGCTATCAACCTCAACGAATTCTGCGAGCGCGCCGCCGAACACAAACAGAAGTTGGCCGATGTGGCCACGTTGCGCGATCTGCTCAAAGAGTCCCGTTCCCGCAAGTTTCTGGACAGCAACAAGGCGGTGCACAGCGCTGTACGTGCTGCCTTCAACAACCGCAACCCGTGTTCACAACCCCGGCCGACGACAGTTAAGTGCTGGACATTCAAGGCGTAAAGGAGAGTAAGACCGATGCAAATCCAAGTGTTTATGGGCAGTGCCGGCGACGGCAAAACCAGCAAGCTCCAGTCAGTTCAGGACCGTTTGGACTTCACGGGAGAAAGCGCGCCGATCATCCAGGCCGGGGCATATGGAAAGGATGGTTTGCTGGAGATTTTGGAGGTTCGCGCAGCCGGTGGCCAACGCGAAATCCTGGTGGACGACTGCAGCCGGCAACAGATTTTGAGGGTGCTGGAATGGCAATCATGCAGTGAACATGAGCCGAAGTTTGATGGCCTGGTGATCCACCTGGCCCGCAAGGACTGACCTTTAAAAACAGTGCCGAGGAGTTGCAGCTCCTCGACACCCGACCGCAACAGAGGGCTATACCATGCAAGCACAGAACCTAAGCAGCAGCGCCGCGAAGGCTACCACACCGGCGCGGCACCTGGTGGCCACCGCGATTATCGGCGCGGCCGTCATTGGCTACCTGGTGCACAAAACCCCTGAATCACGCACCCGCCTCGCAAGCCTCAGTCAGATGGCCAGCACGCTGGGCGAGCTGAGCGAAACGGATGCGGCTGTCGTCGCGCAGCTGCTGGCCAACACCTCATCCCGGGGGACGCCGCGCCATGCCTAAACAATCCCATGTAACACGCGCACGACGCTTTCCCTGGAACATCGACTACACCAGCGTTTGCGACCTGTGCGGCCGCTGGCGCGCCCAGGGCAACCACGAGCAATGCAGCCGGCAACGCCAACGGCTGAATGCTCATCTGCGCAACCACAAGCCCAAGCCATAAGCCGCGTCCACCAGAAGATGCGCTTCCAGATACTTGGCCCGGAAACGGGCCTTTTTGTTTCCGATCGTCAGACTGTCGCTATACGAGTACAGCGTTAGGGGTTTACATGAGTGGGGTCGAAGCTCGCGGCAATTCCGTGAGAATCTATTTTCAATACGACGGCGAAAAGTGCCGCGAATCAATACCAGGAGGAAACAAGCCGGCCACAGTGGCTCAGGCAAAACGCTTGCTCGCCATCATTGAATACGAGATCGATTCCGGCACCTTTGACTACGCCCGTCACTTCCCGAACTCGGCCAGGCTAGTGGAAAACACCTTCGGTCACTACCTGGACCTGTGGTTACGGATCAAGGTCAACAGCGTAGCCGCGTCGAGTTACCGGGGCTACGCCAACAAAGCCGAAGTGCATGTGCGGCCTCGCTGGGGCAAGGTGCAGATCAACGCGATTGATCACCTGGACCTGCAAGAGTGGATCCAGGGCACTCTGTCCAAAACCCTCAAAAACAAGACCATCCGCGACATCATCAGCAATGTGCGCCAGGTGTTCCGGCTTTACCGCACTCGGATGAAGGTCGCCCACGACCCCACCGAAGGTTTGATGGTGCGCCTGCCCGATCCCGAGGCGCCGGACCCGTTTACCCGGGCCGAAATCAAACAGATCCTGGAAACGCCCACGACACGCACGCATGAGTTGTTGATGGTGCAGTTCATGATATGGGCTGGGCCTCGGGTGTCTGAAACCATCGCCTTGGCCTGGGAGGACGTCGACCTGGAACAGGGCACGGTGACCTTCCGCCGATCGAAGGTACGCGGCGCCTACCGAGTCACAAAAACCCGACGTTCGATGCGCAAGGTTCGGCTGCTCGCCCCCGCGTGGGAGGCGTTGCGCAAGGTCGATGCACTGAACCGGAATAGGAAGGCGGAAACCGTTGATATCGTCGAGCGCGACAACAAGACAGTGCGCAAACACAAACTGCACTTCGTGTTCGTGAACACCAAAAGCGGCCTGCCACACGCTAACGATTTTGTCGTGCGTGACCGGTTCTTTAAAGCTCATCTGCTGGCTGCCGGCGTTCGCTACCGAGGACCAGGGCAGTGCCGGCACACATACGCCAGCCAGCTATTGACGACGGGCATTGCCTCAATTGATTGGATCGCTGAACAGATGGGGCATACCAACGGCAACATGATTCGCCAGCACTACGGAACGTGGATCAATGAGGACGGGCCAGACGTTGTGGGCATGCTGCAGTTGGCATTAAAACTTTCGCCGGTCACAGTTCTACACTAAAACCAGTGAGGCCCACGGCCTCGGCAAAACGCCCCACGGCCGTTAAGCTCGACCAGGTGCGTAGCGGCTCACGCCGCGAGCGCACTGGTAACAGACGTGCCGTGGGGCCACCGAGGCGGATGGATAAGGTCCATTTGCTGTCGGTTCCTGCGACCCGGCCCACCACCACCTCCCGTACGGCATGTTGGCTGACCAAGGCTTTCAGCGTATCCGACTGGATCGCCTCCCCGATCATTCCGTCAGCTCCTTACGACGAGCCGTGGCAGCGTTATCGATGACCAAAAACAACACTTCAATCGTCGCAGGCGTCAGTGCCCGCGAGGCTTCCACGCCTTCCACAAAACCTTCTGCGCGTTCCGCCGATAGGCTCAGGGTCGGCAGGTCCTTGGCACGTGCCAGGCAGGCAAAATGGCTGGCCATGTGCGTGCGGATCAACACAGGAAGGCTTACGTCGTTCATGCAATCATTCACGCTCATTGCTACCTCTATCAACCTGGGCAAAGGCTGTTTGCTCGGCCAGACGGATGGCTTCTTCCATCGCTTTATGCGTGTCCTCATTAATCAAGTCAGCCGCTCTGACTGCCCATGCAAACCCTGCTGCACGTGCCGCCTGCTGCAGGATGACCGGCATGCTCAGGGTGCGACCAATCCGGTTCAACTCACCGTTCCAAGCCTGGGTTAAAAAGGCAGACGGTAGCGTGATCTGACTGGTCGAATGATCGCGGCGACCGCTTCCGTATTGCGGCCCATTAGGGTTGGCAATATTTTTTCCCACTACGGAACTCCTTTTTTGGAGAAGTGAAGCTGGTATGTAAAACCAGCAGCCGGGGTACTGGTAGACCAGCGGTGGGAGGCGTGGTTTCCATATTTACAAAAAAAAGCCCCCAGACCTGGCTTCGGTGTGGGGGCCTTTTGAACATAAGCGGTGTTATGTCTACTGAGGGTCCAACCTCAACCTTTCAGAAACGCTAACTCATGGAGGCGTTTTTCTGACGCCATGCTGAACACGATACGAAGGTTGTTAATGTCGATATATGACACCTCATCATCTGTCTCAAGCCTCCACATAAAGGCAAGGACCTCCCATTCACAACTGAACACTTGGAGTCTCGTATTTGCATTAGCGATCTTGCCAAGCAAATCAACCGCCTCAGATTTGTCTAGGTGAACTTCGGCTGTTAAGTCGATCATGGATCACCCGCTGTGCTCACCGTCGTCTAACAGTTGAAAGATAACTGTACGCTCATTTCAAAAAGTAATACTAACGCCGTATCGCTTAAGCGCAGATGACCTTAAGGAAGCGTCCATGCACTCGACCTCAGTCAGGCCGGCGAGAGCGGCGCCCCGTCAGCACATAGACGAGGTCGACCTCAATATCAGCCAAGCGAGCAAGGTAAAGACCATTTGGGCTTCGCTGGCCCCGCTCATATTTACCTTGCGCATTTACCAACACACCGCCAACAGCAGCGAAACCCGTTTGGTTGTACCCCAACCGAATGCGCTCCTCTCTTAGACGCATGCCTATTTCTTCCATGCTCATCCCTCACTTATCGGAAATTGTCTTGAACGCATATCCCCGATGAATGCTGGGAATTAAGGCCAACTCACTGACTTTCAAGCCTCGGCGTCGCCCCCTTCAATTCCGCACCAAAATGACGCACCAGTCCCATGGTGGTCCCATGGGGCTATTTTTTGGACGTCAAAAACCACAAACCCCCGACTTTCTCTAGGAAAATCAGGGGTTTGCGTTTTCGTAATTTGGCGGTGAAGGAGAGATTCGAACTCTCGATACAATTTCTTGTATACACACTTTCCAGGCGTGCTCCTTAAGCCACTCGGACACTTCACCGTATCTCGTCAAACTGATTCAGTCTGTCGAGGCGCGCTAATGTAGTCGAAAGCTTTTCCGATGGCAAAGGTTTTTTTCAGAATTTTCATGCGCTTAGGCGGTTATACCGTTCCAGCCCTCTGTGGCGCCATGCATACCAAGGCGATTCTGCCATTCTCGGGCACTCACGGCGCTTGTCTATAGTAGCTGCTGCGCCTTGCCGAAGGCCGCCTGCGGGCGGGCATGGGGGAAAAGTCTGACTGGGTAGTCAGTCACGGCGCTTTACCAGGGCGGGCGCGGTGGGTAACGTCTGCCGTCTGTCCTTCTATTACAAGCATTACAAGGAATCGCGTCATGAGTGAGTTGATTGCCTACCACCTCGAAGACGGTATCGCGACCCTGACCCTGAGCAACGGCAAGGTGAATGCCATTTCGCCGGCAGTGGTCAGTGCGTTTAATGAAGCGCTGGATCAGGCCGAGAAAGATCGGGCGGTGGTGATCATCACGGGCACGCCGGGGATTTTGTCCGGTGGCTATGATTTGAAGGTGATGACCGCAGGCCCTAAAGAAGCCGTGAGCCTGGTGACGTCGGGTTCGACCC
Source organism: Pseudomonas sp. SED1 (assembly GCF_034044025.1). Classification (NCBI taxonomy): domain Bacteria; kingdom Pseudomonadati; phylum Pseudomonadota; class Gammaproteobacteria; order Pseudomonadales; family Pseudomonadaceae; genus Pseudomonas; species Pseudomonas sp. SED1. The sequence continues at coordinate 22,499 of NZ_JAXCIS010000065.1, read as the reverse complement.
TCGCCCGCCGCCTGTTGTCGCACCCGTTCCCGGTGATCGTGGCGTGCCCTGGGCACGCGGTGGCCAAGGGCGCGTTCCTGTTGTTGTCGGCGGATTACCGGATTGGTGTGGACGGGCCGTTCAGCATTGGCCTGAATGAAGTGATGATCGGCATGACCATGCACCACGCCGGGATCGAGCTGGCGCGGGATCGTCTGCGTAAGTCGGCCTTCCACCGTTCGGTGATCAATGCCGAGATGTTTAACCCGCAGGACGCGTTGAGCGCCGGGTTCCTGGATAAGGTGGTCGCGCCGGAAGAATTACAGGCAGCAGCGCTGGAAGCAGCTCGCCAGTTGAAGAAGATCAATATGAACGCCCACAAGCACACCAAGCTGAAGGTGCGTAAGGCGCTGCTGGAAGCCCTGGATGACGCGATCATTCAGGACCAAGGCCACCTGGGTTAATCAAACCTACGCCTGCTGAATCGAAGCCCGACCTTGAGTCGGGCTTTTTCTTACAAAGAATTCCGGATTGCCTACAACCGCTCTAGACAGTGTCTGTCACGGCGCGTTGAAACATGCGCTTAAACATCGCCTATCTTCCGACTCTATAGGGGCAATTGCCGAATACAGTGCACATCCGTACACTGCGCCACCTTTTGTCCCGACGGGCTGTGTCGATGCTTTTTTTGTTACGCATGTTGTTGATGGGCCTGCATTTTATGATTGCGGGCGTACTGGGCGTGCTGCTCGGGATCTGTCGGCCGTTCAATCCGGACAACAGCCGTTACTGCGCGCGCCTGTATGCCGTGCCGGCGATGTGGCTGTTGCGCCTGCGGGTGAAGGCTGAGGTCGACTCGCTACGCAACAAGCCCAGCAGTTGCGTGATCATCGCCAACCATCAGTCCAACTATGACCTGTTTGTGTTCGGCACCGTGGTGCCCTACCGCACGGTGTGTATCGGCAAGAAGAGCCTGAAGTGGGTGCCGTTGTTTGGGCAACTGTTCTGGCTGGCGGGCAATGTGTTGATTGACCGGGGCAACGCCCACAAGGCGCGGCGCTCGATGCTAACTACAACGCATACCTTGCAACATGCAGACACCTCGATCTGGGTGTTCCCGGAAGGTACGCGCAACTTCGGCGAAACCCTGCTGCCGTTCAAGAAAGGTGCGTTCCAGATGGCGATCGCTGCGGGCGTGCCGATTGTGCAGGTGTGTGTCAGCACGTACGTGAAGCAGATGAAGCTCAACCGCTGGAACAGTGGCGATATTCTGATTCGCTCGCTGCCGCCGATTCCTACGACGGGGCTGACAATGGATGACATGCCGCTGTTGATGCAGACCTGCCGCGAGCAAATGAAAGATTGTATTGAAGCAATGGACCGAGAGCTGGAAATCACCCCCAGTAGGAGCGAGCTTGCTCGCGAAGGACGTTAACGATTACGCGCTCATTCTGGATTAACCCGCCGCTCTCAGGTTTTTCGCGAGCAAGCTCGCTCCTACAGAGGGCGCGTTCAGGCTAAGCTGCGCAACAACTGTCATCCAATAAAGAAGCGATCAGCACTATGGGTAGAGTTGTTGCGGCCGCCGTCTATAGCGCCGGAAAGAAAGTCACCGATATCACCCTGGACGAAGGCGCTGCCTGGGCCGCCAAGCCCGACCATTTTGTGTGGATCGGCCTGGAAGAGCCCAGCGCCCTGGAACTGGCCAACCTGCAACGCCAGTTCAACCTGCACGAACTGGCCATCGAAGACGCCCTGGAAAAACACAGCCGCCCCAAGCTTGAAACCTTCGGCGACGCGCTGTTTATCGTGACCTACTCGCCGGTACGCGATAACGGCAAGCTGGAGTTTATCGAGACCCATATCTTTGCCGGCAGCGGCTATATCATCACCGCCCGCAACGGCCACTCGGCGTCCTACGGCTACGTGCGCCAGCGTTGTGAGGCGCGGCCATTGTTACTGGAGCATGGGGAAGATTTCGTACTCTATGCGCTGCTGGATTTTGTTACCGAGAACTACCAGCCAGTGAGCGAGGCGATTCATGCCGAGGTCGATGAGCTGGAACGCAACGTGTTGTGCAACTCCCTGAGTGAAGCGGATATCCAGAAGCTCCACGGCCTGCGCCGCGATGTGCTGCGGCTGAAGCGCTACGTGGCGCCGATGGTGGAGATCAGCCAGGAATTGCAGAAACTGAGCTTCCCGTTTATCGACAAGAACATGCGCCCGTACTTTCGCGATGTGCAGATTCACGTCACGCGGCAGATGGAAGACCTGACCACCCTGCGGGATATCGCCAGCCAGACCATCGAGATTGGGGTGTTGCTGGAGGCCTCACGCCAGAGCGTGGTGCAACGCAAGTTTGCCGCATGGGCAGCGATTCTGGCATTCCCGACGGCGGTGGCCGGGATCTACGGGATGAACTTCCAGAACATGCCGGAGCTGCAATGGCACTACGGCTATTTTGCGGTGCTGGGGTTTATTGCGGTGGGATGTACGAGTTTGTGGGCGAGTTTCAAGCGTTCAGGCTGGCTGTAGGAAAACTGCTGTTATGGCGAGGGAGCTTGCTCCCGCTGGGGTGCGAAGCCCCCCCAAAATCTTGCGGCTGCTGCGCAGCCGAGCGGGAGCAAGCTCCCTCGCCACAAAAAGCTGTCCAAACCCGAATTGATTAGGCCACGCCCGCTTTCGGTTTATGCGCCACAAACCGCATCATCCATTCCGCTACGGTCACACCGTGGTGATCTCTTTCCAGACTGGCCACACCATTGGTGTAGACCTTCTCTCCCAGCGTTGTCTGAAGAATCTCCAGCAGTTCGCGGGAATAGTCGTGGATAAATTCCGGGTGGCCCTGGAAGCACAGCACCTGGTCTTCGATGTGGTACGCCGCAAACGGGCAGAATTCGCTGGAAGCGATCACTGTGGCGTTTTCCGGCAAGGTGGTGACCTGGTCCTGGTGGCTGATCAACAGCGTCAATTCTTCCACCACCGGGCTCATCCACGGTGCCTTTGCGTTCAGTTTGTAGTCATGGATGCCCATGCCCCAACCCTTGGTCGCCCGCTCGGTCTTGCCGCCCAACAGCAGCGCCAGCAACTGGTGGCCGAAGCAGATGCCGATCAGTTTGTCGCCGCGTGCATGGCGTTCCAGCAGGTAGGTCTTGAGGGTCTGGATCCAGGGATCGGTGCCGAAGGAGTCGGCCTTGCTGCCCGTCACCAGGTACGCGTCGAACACTTCTTCATCCGCTGGGTATTCACCCTGCACCACGTTATAGATGACGAATTCGGCGGCAATCGGCTGTTTGGAAAACAGGCGCTTGAACATCTGCCCGTACCCTTGGTACTGATCGATCAGCCCAGGACGCAGGATATCGGTTTCCAGGATGCACACGCGTAACGACATAAAAAATACCTGACACGGCGATGGGAATAATGAACACCCCCAGAGCCTGCCTTGAAATACCCTTCCAAGGCAAGTCCGCTCCCACATTTCGATCACCGAAACGCTTCACCCTGTGCGGCTTTCTCCAACAGCAGCGCCGGTGGCGTGAAGCGCTCACCGTATTGCTCGGCCAGGTAACGGGCGCGGGCGATGAAGTCGTTCAGGCCGTACTGGTTGATGAACTGCAGCGCCCCGCCGCTCCAGGCGGCAAAGCCGATACCGAAGATCGAGCCGACGTTGGCATCCGCCGTCGACATCAACACGCCCTCCTCCACACAACGCACGGTTTCGATGGCCTGGATGAACAGCAAGCGGTCGCGTACGTCCTGGGCCGAGATCCGTTGCTCGGGCTTTTCAAAGCGGCTTTTCAGCTCCGGCCACAGGTGTTTCTGCCCGCCCGCCGGGTAATCGTAGAAGCCACCACCCGCTGCCTTGCCCGGGCGTTTGTATTCGTTGAGCAACAGGTCGATCACGGCAAAAGCCGGGTGCTGCGGTAACGGCTTGCCCTCGGCCTGTAGGTCCTTGGCCGTCTGTTGACGGATATGGCTCATCAGGCTGAGGGAAACTTCGTCAGAGACCGCCAGCGGCCCCACAGGCATGCCGGCCTTGCGCGCCTCGGTCTCGATCATCGGCGCTGCTACGCCTTCGCCGAGCATGGCGATGCCTTCGTTGGTGAAGGTGCCGAACACCCGAGAGGTGAAGAAGCCGCGGCTGTCGTTTACCACAATCGGGGTTTTCTTGATTTGCAGTACGAAGTCGAACCCCCGGGCCAGGGTTTCGTCGCTGGTGTGGGCACCCTTGATGATTTCCACCAGGGGCATTTTGTCCACCGGGCTGAAGAAGTGCAGGCCGATAAACTTGCCCTGGTCGGGCACCGCCGTAGCCAGGCCGCTGATGGGCAAGGTGGAGGTGTTGGAGGCAATGACTGCGTCGGCCCCCACCACGCTTTGCGCAGCAGCCGAGACCTTGGCCTTGAGTTCCCGGTCTTCGAAGACGGCTTCGATGATCAGGTCGCAGCCGGCGAGGTCGGCATCGGATTCGGTCGGAATAATCCGCGCGAGGATGGTTTCCCGCTGCTCTGTGGTCAATTGCCCACGGCCGACCTTCTTGTCGAGCAACGCTGCCGAGTGGGCCTTGCCCTTCTCCGCCGCCGCCAGGTTGACGTCCTTCAGCACTACTTCAACGCCCGCCGAGGCGCTGACGTAAGCAATGCCCGCGCCCATCATCCCGGCGCCAAGCACGCCGACCTTGCGTGTCACATACGGCGCAAAGCCCTTGGGTCGCGAGCTACCGGCGTTGATTTCATTGAGCTGGAACCAGAAGGTTCCAATCATGTTTTTCGCCACTTGCCCGGTGACCAGCTCGGTGAAGTAGCGGGTTTCGATCAGGTGCGCGGTGTCGAAATCCACTTGGGCGCCTTCCACGGCGGCGCAGAGGATTTTCTCCGGGGCCGGGAAGCAGCCGTTGGTTTTGGCGCGCAGTATCGATGGCGCAATGGCGAGCATTTGCGCGACTTTCGGGTTGGACGGCGTGCCGCCAGGGATCTGATAACCCTTGATGTCCCAACGCTGTTTCGCCTCGAGATTGGCGAGAATCCATGCCCGGGACTTGGCCAGCAGCTCGTCACGATCTGCCGCCAGCTCGTCAATCAATCCAGCTTGCAGCGCCTGTTGCGGCGTAGTCTTTTTGCCTTCCAGCAAGTAGGGCAAGGCCTTTTCCAGCCCGAGCATACGCACCATGCGCACGACACCGCCGCCGCCCGGCAGCAGGCCGAGGGTGACTTCCGGCAGGCCGATCTGTACCGACTTGTGGTCCAGCGCCACGCGGTGCTGGCACGCCAGGCAAATCTCCCAGCCACCGCCCAATGCCGCGCCGTTGATGGCGGCCACTACCGGTTTGCCGAGGGTTTCCAGGGTGCGCAGTTGCGCCTTCAGCACCAGCACGCTGGCGTAGAAATCCTTGGCGTGGGGCTTGTCGACCTTGATCAGTTCATTGAGGTCACCGCCGGCAAAGAAGGTCTTTTTCGCCGAGGTGATGATCACGCCCGCAATCGAATCCTTCTCGGCCTCCAGGCGGGCAACGGTGGCCGCCATGGCCTCGCGGTACACCCCGTTCATGGTGTTGGCGCTCTGGCCGGGCATGTCGATGGTCAGCACCACGATCTGGTCCTGGCCTTTTTCGTAACGAATGGCATCGGTCATGACTGATTCCTTAGGCTCAGAGGCGTTCGATGATGGTGGCGATACCCATGCCGCCGCCGACACACAGAGTGGCCAGGCCATACCGCTGCTGGCGCACTTCCAGTTCGTCGAGCAAGGTGCCGAGAATCGCGCAGCCCGTGGCGCCCAGCGGATGGCCCATGGCGATGGAGCCACCGTTGACGTTGACCCGGGCGGCGTCGATACCCATGTCCTTGATGAACTTGAGCACCACCGACGCAAACGCTTCGTTAACCTCGAACAGGTCGATGTCTTCAACCCGCAGGCCAGCCTTGGCCAGGGCCTTGCGGGTGGCCGGTGCGGGGCCGGTGAGCATGATGGTGGGGTCAGTGCTGGTGACCGCCGTGGCGACGATGCGCGCCCGGGGTTGCAGGCCGAGTTCGCGGCCTTTGGATTCAGAGCCGATCAGCATCAGCGCCGCGCCATCGACGATCCCGGAACTGTTGCCCGGCGTGTGCACGTGGTTAATACGCTCGACGTGGCTGTAGACCCGCAAGGCCGTGGCATCGAAGCCCATCTGGCCCATCATTTCGAAGCTGGGCTTGAGTTTGCCCAGGCCTTCGAGGGTGGAATCGCCACGGATGAATTCGTCCTGGTCCAGCAGCACAATGCCATTCTGGTCCTGCACTGCGATCAGCGATTTGTTGAAGGAACCGTCTGATCTTGCCCGCGCCGCTTTCTGCTGTGAGTGCAAGGCAAAGGCATCGACGTCCTGGCGGGTGAAGCCTTCCAGCGTGGCAATCAGGTCGGCGCCGATGCCCTGCGGGGTGAAGTGGCTGTGCAGATTGGTTTGCGGGTCGAGTACCCAGGCACCGCCGTCGCTGCCCATGGGCACGCGGGACATGGACTCGACGCCGCCGACCACCACCAGGTCTTCAAAGCCGGAGCGCACTTTCATCGCGCCAAGGTTCACGGCTTCCAGACCCGACGCGCAAAACCGGTTGATCTGCACACCGGCGACGCTGACGTCCCAGTCCGCCACCAGGGCGGCGGTCTTGGCGATGTCGGCGCCCTGGTCGCCCACCGGCGTGACGCATCCCAGGACGATGTCATCCACTTGCCGGGTATCGAGGTCGGTGCGCTGTTGCAGCGCGGTCAGCAACCCGGCCACCAGGTTCACCGGCTTGACGCTGTGCAAGGCGCCATCGGCCTTGCCTTTGCCACGGGGCGTGCGTATCGCATCAAAGATCAAAGCTTCGGTCATGACGTCCTCGAATCACTGGGCAACGAATCGTGCTCCTACCTTAGGCGCCGCGGCGCCGGATTCAATGACCGAACCGCTCATTGACCTTGACGCTCACGCTCAGACGAACGGTAGGAGGCTACGGGAATCGGCTGATTAATCGTTTTAGCTGTCTAGCCCTAGGGCTGGCGTCTGGCTGGCAATTGGCCTCATGCCTTTTTAATAAGATTTATTCAGGTAATGAGATGAAATGGATCTAAGCCAAGCAGAACGAGGGCTCTAAGGTTGAATCTGTAGGAGAAGTAAAAGGTTGCTGCCGGGTTTTGCTGGAGCACCTGTAAGAACTGTAAGAAAAGAGTCATGTAGCACCGTCATAGTGAAATCGACCGGCACGCATTTGACGCTCAGGAATAACAACAAAAGGCAGTCAGCCATGTTCAAACAATCGAAAGTACGTCAGGCGGGACTTATTCTTTTCGCCACCACACTGATTCTGATATTGCCCAATCTAACCAAGGTTATTGGGTGACCTCTCACACCCCACATTCTGCGCAGACACAGCGCCAGGATCGCAGCCTTTGGCAGCGCCTTTCGGGATATTGCGCATAGCGATCCCGTCAGGGGCTGCCGTTTTGCGCGCCGGTTTCAGGTGGTTTTGCGGTATCGTGATACCCGCATCGTCACTCAAACACGGGCCCATCCTTGAAACAGATCATCGTCGTTATAACCCTGCTGCTGGCCCTGCCGGCGTCTGCCGCACAACTGACCATCGAGCTGGACCACACCAGCAAAACCTGGGAAACCGCCGAGCTGCTCAAGCGCCCGGATGCGCAGACGGTGCAGATCGTTGATGACGTTTCCTACAAGCGCAACATGACGTATCGCGCGGTACCGCTGGCCGCACTGTTGCCCGGCATCAAGCCGGAAAATCATCTGCAGGCGGTGGCGCTTGACGGCTTTGCCGCGGAACTGACGGCGGCGCCGCTGCTGTCAAAAAGCGGCTCGCAGGCCTGGTTGGCGGTAGAAGACCCGGCGCATCCCTGGCCGCCGCTGGCGGACGGCAAACCCAGTGCCGGGCCGTTTTATCTGGTGTGGACGGACCCGCAGGCCGGGCATATCAGCCCTGAACAATGGCCGTTTCAGATCTCCGGAATCAAGCAAATGACAACGGTTGCGGAGCGCTTCCCGGCGTTGTTACCGGACCCGAAGCTGGCGGCGAATGATCCGGTAAATCAAGGCTTCGCGTTGTTCCAGAAGAACTGCCTGGCGTGTCATCGCCTCAACGGGGCCGGCGATGCGCAGGTGGGACCGGATTTGAATATTCCCTACAACCCTACTGAATATTTCGCCGGGGATTTCCTCAAGCGTTATATCCGCGACCCGCAAGGCATGCGGCATTGGCCACAGGCGAAGATGCCGGCGTTTTCGGCCAGTGTGCTGCCGGATGCGGACCTGGATCTGCTGGTGGGGTACTTGAAGTATATGGCAGGCAGAAAGCAGCCTTAAGGCTCGGGTAAATCTGTGGCGAGGGAGCTTGCTCCCGCTGGCTGCGCAGCAGCCCCAATCAGACAATCACATTTCTCCAGACAGAACTCGGGGGGCATGCTTTGGGGCCGCTTCGCAGCCCAGCGGGAGCAAGCTCCCTCGCCACAAAAGTTTTCCTGGCACAGAGAGCTTTCCTGCTACACAAAGCTCCCTCTCCCGGAATCCTACTGCTGCTGCACCGAAATCACCGGTGTCGGCGCCACAAATACCTTGGCATGCATCTGCTCATGCCCTCCCCCACGACGCATGCCCCGCACCGGGCAGGCGTCCAGGTAATCCAGGCCCACCGCCAGCTTCAAATGCCGTTCCGGCCGGGCCAGTTGGTTGGTCACATCAAAGCTGTACCAGGCGTCATCCAGCCAGGCTTCGGCCCAGGCATGACTGGCCAGGTGCTCGCAGTCTTCGCTGTACAAATACCCCGACACATACCGCGCCGGAATACCCAGGCTGCGAGCACAGGCGAGGAAGGCGTGGGTGTGGTCCTGGCACACCCCGGCGCGCCCGGCAAACGCCTTGGCCGCACAGGTGTCGACTTCGGTAGAGCCGGGCGAGTAGGTCATGTACTGGTTCAGCGCATGCATTAAATCAATCAACGCACTGCGGTCGCGGCGCTGGTGGCAATGCTTTTCGGCAAAGCTGCGCAAGGCATCGTCCGGCTCGGTCAAACGGGTGCAGCGCAGGAACGGAAACGCCGACTGGCTCTCATGTTCGGCTTCGCGCAATTCGTCGATATCCACCTGGCCACGGGCGCCGATGATGATGGCTTCGTGGGGCTCGTCCATGGTTAGCACGTGCAGGATATTGCCGAACGGGTCCAGTTGCGCCCGTACCGGCCGGGGCAAGTCCAGTTGCCAGCTAAGGACGTGCTGGCGCTCGCTGTCGTGGGGCGTGAGCCGCAGGTACTGGATGCTGGCGCGCACCTGGTCTTCGTAGTGGTAGGTGGTTTCGTGGCTGATGGAAAGTCTCATGCCGCCTCCAGGTAGGAACTGTAAATAGCATCGCCCAGCTCGCGCACGAGCGGGATGAAGTCGGTCAGCCAAGCGTGCAGGCCTTCCTCGAGAATTTCGTCGATCGCGGTAAAGCGCAGGCGCGCATCCATTTCGGCCGCCAGGCGTTGGGCCGGGCGACCGTTGATGCCGGGCAGGCTGCCAAGGATCTGGTCGATCTCTTCACTGCACGCCCGCAGCGAGCGCGGGACGTCGGCGCGTAGTAGCAACAGCTCGGCGACTTGCCGGGCGCCGGGGGCGTCGCGGTAGATCTCGGTGTAGGCCTCGAAAGAGGACAAGGCCCTTAATAGCGCACTCCACTGATAGTAGGCGTGGGCGGTGCCATCGGTGACCGCTTCGGCCTGGTCGCCGGCCATTTCATAGCGGGCATCCAGCAGGCGCAGCGTGTTGTCGGCGCGTTCGATAAAGGTGCCGAGGCGGATAAAACGAAAAGCGTCGTTACGCATGATCGTGCCGTAGGTGGCGCCACGGAACAGGTGGGAACGTTCCTTGACCCACTCGCAGAACCGACTCATGCCGTAACGACTCAAGCCTTGCTGGGCGATGTCGCGAATTTCCAGCCAGGTGGCGTTGATGTTTTCCCACATGTCGGCGGTAATTCGCCCACGCACGGCGTGAGCACTGGCCCGCGCCGCACCGAGGCAGCTGTAGATGCTCGCCGGATTGGCCGCATCCAGAGCGAAGAAGTGCAGCAGGCGCTCGGCGTGCAGCTCGCCGTGACGCTCGCGGTAATCGTCGAGGGTGCCGGTGATCAGCAGCGGCATTGCCAGTTCATGCAAGCCATCGCCGCGCCCGTCCTGGGGCATCAGCGACAGCGAATAACTGACGTCGAGCATCCGCGCGAGGTTTTCCGCACGCTCCAGATAGCGCGACATCCAATACAAATCCGAGGCAGTTCTACTCAACATATTTCAATCCTCGACCACCCAGGTGTCTTTGGTGCCGCCGCCCTGGGACGAGTTGACCACCAGCGAACCTTCCCGCAGCGCCACGCGGGTCAGGCCGCCCGGCACCACGCGAGTTTCCTTGCCTTGCAACACGAACGGGCGCAGGTCGATGTGGCGCGGGGCGATGCCGTTTTCGACGAAGGTCGGGCAGGTCGACAGGCACAGGGTTGGCTGCGCGATATAGGCGTGGGGCTTGGCCTTGATGCGTGCGCGGAAGGCTTCGATTTCCGCCGCCGAGGCGGCCGGGCCGACCAACATGCCGTAGCCGCCGGAGCCCTGGGTTTCCTTCACCACCAGTTCCGGAAGGTTGGCCAGCACGTGGGACAGTTCACTGGGATTACGGCACTGGAACGTCGGAACATTCTTCAGGATCGGCTCTTCATCCAGGTAAAAACGGATCATCTCGGTGACGAAGGGGTACACCGACTTGTCATCCGCCACCCCGGTGCCGATGGCATTCGCCAGCACCACATTGCCCGAGCGGTAAGCCGCCAGCAGGCCCGGCACGCCGAGCATGGAGTCCGGGTTGAAGGCCAGCGGGTCGAGGAAGGCGTCGTCAAGGCGGCGGTAAATGACATCCACAGCCTTGGGGCCGTCGGTGGTGCGCATGAACACACGGTCATCACGTACAAACAGGTCGGCGCCTTCCACCAGTTCCACGCCCATTTCACGGGCCAGGAACGCATGTTCGAAGAACGCACTGTTGAAACGCCCCGGAGTGAGTACCACCACGCTGGGGTTATCCAACGGGCTGGAGCTTTTCAGGGTGTCGAGCAACAGGTTGGGGTAGTGATCGATGGGTGCGATGCGCTGGGCAGCAAACAGCTCGGGGAACAGGCGCATCATCATCTTGCGGTCTTCGAGCATGTAGCTGACACCGCTGGGGGTGCGCAGGTTGTCTTCGAGGACGTAGTAAGTACCGTCGCCATCGCGTACGAGGTCGACGCCGGAGATGTGGGAATAGATATCGCGGTGCAGGTCCAGGCCCTGCATCGCCAACTGGTATTGCTCGTTGGCCAGCACTTGCTCGGCAGGGATGATCCCGGCCTTGATGATCCGTTGTTCGTGGTACAGGTCGGCGAGGAACATGTTCAGCGCCTTAACCCGTTGGATACAGCCGCGCTCGACGATCCGCCACTCACTGGCCGGGATGCTGCGGGGAATCGTGTCGAAGGGAATCAGGCGTTCGGTGCCTTGCTCATCGCCGTACAGCGTGAAGGTGATACCGGCCCGGTGAAACAGCAAATCGGCTTCACGCCGGCGCTGGGCCAGCAGTTCCGCAGGCGTCTCGGCCAACCAGCGGGCGAATTCGCGGTAATGGGGGCGCACAAGCCCTGCCCCATCGTACATCTCATCATAATAAGTGCGGATCATGCCGTACTCCTTGTCACCCGGACGCCAGAACCATCGCAAGGCCCGTGCCAGCGGCATAAACACTTAAGTATCAATCAGTTGGATATAGGCGCAGGTCTCACCGCACCGTCCCGGTGCAGCAAATGCCCGCTGTCATGGGCGGCGCCTCATTGCAATGCAGGCCATGACTATCACCAGCATAGTCAGAGTTGATTTCACTGCCCGGCAAACCCTGGGGATAATCACCACCATCGGCTGAACAGGACATGTCCTACAGCCTCACCCTTTGCTTGATGGGTAACGTGATACGGCATGTACCGATCGGTTCCCCTTCGCTCCGATCTTCCCTTTGGCCACCCTGCTCGGGTGGCTTTTTTTTGTGCAGGATTTTTCCCAAGCCAGAAACAAAAACGGCCGACCCAAAGGTCAGCCGATACGCTGTGTTATTGCTCATGCCGCTACATGGGTAACCCACGCACCTCCTGTTTGACGCCCCATCCCTCAATGATCCCGCCCAAGGGCTCGACCACCGCCTCAAAGTCCTGCTCGAAGTCTCCTATGCCGTCGTAGGTGGCGAACATGATTTTGCTCAGTTCCAGGTACCAGGCGCCGTCATCCCGCGCGCTGACCTGGGCATTCAGGGATTCCCCACGAAACCGACCCGCAGCCCGGCGCGCACGTTCCTCATCCGGGAAAATGGCGTAGAACTCGATGGGGTGGAAACGTGAGAAGTCAAAGCCGCCCTCTTTCATGCGGCGCAACACGTTGGTGCTGATGTCTTCTTGATAGGCTGTGCTCATGAAACGTCCTCCTCAAACCGATGGATAGACTTTCCGTGCTTCCCAAGGCCCGCGCTGTAACGGCGCGGGTGTTACGGCAATGACGTCGCCGCTGGGAGACAAGCATGTAGCTGACAAGACCAGACCTTAGCGATTCATTCGCTGATCTCGATTGCAGAGTAACGCGAAGCTTTCAGCTCCACCAGAGGGTCATGAATGACGTACAGGAAATGTTCAGGCGTCTTTGGTGACAGTGAGGATTTCGATGCTGTTCAGGTCCTTCAAACTCTTGACCGTGGGCTTCTCGGTACGCCCCTCAAGGTCGTTGAGATCCAGCTCTTTCAACGCTGGCGCGACGCGGTTGCGAAGCAAGTGCGCGGCCTCTTCCAACGAAGGCTCGTGCTCACAGTCGAACTGCACGACCTTTATCTGACCGTCATCATCAGTGAAGGAAACATTCCACTTTGGCATCAGTGCCTCCTCGATAAAACCCAAGAGTGGGCTTACCTCTATCTGGACCTTGAGGGCTTGGAGATCGTTCCACTCAAGGCAGGAGGCAACTGATCAGCTGCAGTTATTTTTCAGCGTGTTCTTTCAAAGCTTTCAAGGTGTTGAACGGTGCGTCCACCACAAACTTGTTGGCCAACCACGACGGCACGCTGCCACCTGGCTCGGTGTGCACCTGGTAGGTCACTTCGGTCAGGTTGTCGCCTTTAGGTACCAGCTTCCAATAACCGTCAACCTGGGCTACGCGCACATAGCCTTTGACTTCGGGCTGGTAAGTCGGCACTTCCAATAGCTTGCGGGTCACGCTGCCGTCAGCGGCCTTGGTGGTGGTGATTTCCAGGATCGAGTCACGGTCGGTGACCGGGAACGGCGCCTTGAACTGGGTGTAGGTCCAGCTCTTGTCACCTTCTTGCTTAAGCAGTTTTTGCGATTTGCATTCGTGGATCCAGGAACAGGCCCCGGCCACGTCTTCCTGCAACGCCTGGATCTTGGCCAGCGGCGCCTTGATGGTAGTCACACCGCGATAAGCCTTGTATTTGGAGCCGGCAATTTCACTCAACGACACTTTGATGCCGTCTTCATCCTTGGCAGTCTGCCAGTCTTCAGCCTGCGCTGCGCCAGCAAACATCACGGTAAAACCGCACAACACAGCAATTCGTTTCAGTGAACCCATGGTCTTATTCCTTATTGTTGAAGTTCAGTACTTTGAACAGCCCACTAAGCCGCGGTCATCTGTTCCCACCAGCCGATCAACTTGATCGCTTCTGCCTGGCTGTTGCCACAGACCTCGATATCCGCCTGGAACGAACTGCACACCGCCGGCCGCTCTGGCTGACCAAACAACTGGCACAGTTGTTCGACCGAAAGATGCAGGCAGCGTTCGCCCGCAGGTTTGCCGGCAGGCATTCCCGGCAACGGAGAACTGATGGATGGAGCAATGCAGCAAGCGCCACAGCCTTCACGGCATTTCATGACGAACAGATCCTCGACAACTCAGTGTTGATAGCCACGTAAGACTACGCCCTTAAACAGACGTTTTAAATTGGCTTAACAGGGGATTTTCACCGAAAACAAAAGTGACTGACCAGTCTGCGACAGAAGGTCAGGAGTGCGCGTCACTTTTACTCGTCGGGTTTATTGCTTGAATTCAAAATCCAGCGCCGCACCTTCTACTTCGCGGCGTTCTTCGTTGCGCAATTGCAACTGCATTTCATTGCTGAGCAGGCGCCCGTTGATCTGGAACGCGCTGTTATCCGTGGGCTTCTCGGCAAACATCGGCGGCAGCAGCGGCACGTTCTTTGGCTGCGGCATGGTGCCGAGGGGTTGCAGATGCCGGACCATATTGGACGGCAGGCTCAAATCCAGCTCTGCCGGCGGCAACTTAGTTTTGGCCACTTCGTGGGCCGATTTTGATTTGCTGGCGATAGGCGCACGTTTTTTAGTAGGCGCGGCTTTCTTTGCCGGAGCTTTCTTTGCCACCGGTGCCTTCTTTACGGGAGCGGCTTTTTTTGCTGTTACTTTTTGCTGGGTGCTGGCAGCAGGCGCCGTTTCACTGGCGGGAGCCGCCAGTACAACACCCGTGTTCCCCAGGCTTAACAGGCAAATCAGCAGCGCAGCAGGAAAGGTATAAGTCATATCGCCAGCAGCATTAACGGCAGAAGGCCATATGCTCGCTTGTTGAGGACGGTATGACAAGCATGGTAATTAGCCAGCTACCCTTCGTGTCCCCTTTCCACGCCTCATAAACCCGCTGCAGTCTCCTGGCATAACTGGCTTGCCAGCATGCCAAGGGTCATCAGCGCGCGCTCGGCCTCGCGGTTCCACGGCGTGCCGCAGTTCAGGCGAATACAGTGGTTGAACTGTTCCGTATTACTGAAGATCAGCCCCGGTGCAATGCTGATGCCCTGCTGCAATGCGCGCACGTGCAGTTCCTGGGTATTGACCCGTCCCGGCAAACTGACCCACAGGATAAAGCCGCCTGTCGGCCGGGTCATCTGGGTGCCTTCGGGGAAATATTGCTGCACGGCCAGCTGGAAGGCGCTGAGGTTCTTGCGGTATTCCTGGCGGATATAGCGCAAATGCCGGTCGTAACCGCCGTTTTCCAGGTACGCCGCCGTGCCCATCTGGGTCACGCTGCAGGCCGAATGGGTGCTGAACATCTGCAGGCGCTGGATTTCCTGCTGGTACTTGCCGGCAATCATCCAGCCGATGCGGATGCCCGGTGACAAGGTCTTGGAGAAACTCGAGCAATAGATGACCCGGTCCAGGCGGTCGTAGGCTTTGAGCGCCTTGGTGCGGCCCAGTTCGAACATCAGTTCGCCGTAGATATCGTCTTCCACCACTTGGATGTCGAAATCCGAGGCCAGGCGCAGCAACTGTTTCTGCCGCTCTTCGGGCATGGTGCCGCCCAGGGGATTGCTCAGGCGCGTGGTCAGCACCAGAGCCTTGATCGACCATTGGTTGGCGGCCAGTTGCAGGGCTTCCAGGCTCATGCCGGTAGCCGGGTCGCTGGGGATTTCGATGACCTTCAGGCCGAGCAAATCCGCCAGTTGCAGCAAGCCGTAGTACGTCGGCGACTCGGCTGCGATCAAGTCGCCGGGACGGGTCAGGACCCGTAGCGACATTTGCAATGCGTCGACACACCCGTGGGTGATCACCACTTCGGACGGATCGACCACCACCCCGGCATCCCGCATACGGATTGCCACTTGGCGCCGCAGCGGTTCAAAACCCGGGCTGAACATGTAGCTGAACGCCCGCGGGCTCTGGAAGCGCGTGACCTTGGCCAGTTGCTGATGCAACGCACGCACCGGCAGGTAGTCGACACTCGGCACGGCAGCACCCAGCGGGAACACACCTTCGCGGCGGGATTCGACCAACACCTGTTGAATGATGCTGCTGCGGGTGACCAACCCTGGACGCTCGACCCGGGCGATGTCCGGCGTCGGCGCGGTGAGCGCAGGTGTCTGGTGCACGTAATACCCGGACTGCGGCCGCGCGCGAATCAAACCCTGGTCTTCCAGGTTCGCGTAGGCCTGCAACACGGTGGCGTGGCTGACGTTGAGCTGGGAGCTCATTTTGCGCACCGAAGGCACGCGCTCGCCCGGTTGATAGACACCGCGGCGGATATCCTCAGCCAGTTGCTGGGCGATACGTTGGTAGAGCAACAGATTGGTCATGACGCAGCACTCGATTTCACGGGTATTTTATTTTTGTGTGAAACATACCGGCACAGTTTAGAAGTGTACGGGGACAGTTGCCACAATAGTCGAGCGCGGGCGGCAGTGATAGAAAAAACTGTAAGGGTCGCTAACTGAATCGCGGGCACAAAAAACCCGATCACTGATCGGGCTTTTGTGGGAGCTGTCGAGCCCCAGCGAGGCTGCGATGCAGGCACTGAGGTCTCGCAGGTTCACCGAGGCGATCCTATCGCAGCCTCGCTGGGGCTCGACAGCTCCCACAGGAATCACCCCTTCATCTTGAACAACAGGTTTAGCGAGCAGCGCCCAGCTGGCCTTTCTCGTCGGAGAACACAATCTCTACCCGACGGTTCTGCGCCCGACCACGCTCCGAAGCGTTGACGTCAACCGGGTACTGATCGCCGTAGCCTTCGACCTGGATGCGTTTTTCATCAATGCCCAGGTCGCTCAGCAGATCCGCCACCGCTTGGGCGCGGTCCCGGGACAGTTTGAGGTTTTCCTGCTCGCCACCGGTATTGTCGGTGTAACCCTCGATGCGCACCACGCGCTTGGGGTTCAACTGCAGGAACTGTACGACTTTGAGCACCGTGCGGTTGGCCGAGTTTTGCAGCTCTGCCTCGCCAGTGTCGAACAGCACGTCACCCAGCGTCATCACCAACCCGCGATCAGGCTGGACGGTGGTCAGGCTGGAAATCTGCGCCTCAATCCATTTGCCCTGTTGCTGCACGCTGGCCAGCTTGGCTTCACGCAGGGCCAGCTGCAGGCGCTGGCGTTCCAGCTCCAGCTTGACCCCGCGCTCCTGGTTAAGTGCCTGCTCGGTGTGTTCCCGGGCGATCGCGCTGTAGCGCTGGCTCAGGTAGGCGTAATGCGCCACATCGGCGCCGCTGCCCCAGAAGCTGGAGAAACGGTCGGCACGGGCCAGGGACTCACCCGCGCGAATCACATCCTTGGGCGCGATACGCAGCACATTCGAGTCTTCCTTGACCTTCTGGAAGTCACTGCTCGCCTGTTGCAAGGCGAGGTTACTGTCGGGATGGGTCGCGCAACCACCGAGCGCACTGCCCAGCAACACCACACAGCTCAACCCACGAATCAACGGGCTCATTGGGCGTCTCCCAACTGCAACTGCTTGCGCAGGCGGGTGATACGGGTGTTGAGCACGTTCAGTTGCTCCTGGCTTTTGCGGGTCAGCACCCGGGCTTCCGCCAGGCGGGCGTCCAGCTCGGCTTCTTCAGCCTGCATGCGGGCGTCCTTGTAGGATTCATCGGCCATGTCGGCCTTGGCCTGGGTGAACTTGCCTTCAGCCAGCTTCAGCTCGGGCGAGTCATCGGCCACGGCGCCCACGGCATTGGCTTGCTCCAGGGCTTGCTGGGTCAGGCGCATTTGTTCATTCGGCGCAGGATCGGCTGCACATCCCGCCAAAGCTACAACGGCGAGGGCCGCGAAAAGAGGTCGAATAGTCACTGAAAATCCCTACTTTGTTGGGGTGCCGACGGGTTGCTGCAACTGCGCTTTCCAGCGCTCGAGATTGCTCTGCAGCGCGGTTTCCGCCAGACCGGACGCGGGCAATTCTGTCATCTTTTTGGCGAGCTGTCCGCGCAACCACGGATCGTTGCAGGCGGAGTTGTGGGAAATTGCCAGGTACAGGCCCGGTTGGTCGATGGGTATTTCCCGCGCCACCAGGTCGTTGCTCATGCCCAGGGTCTGGGCCATGGCCATGCCGGAATACCGTCCGGCGAGTACGTAGTCCACTTCCCCCAGCAGCAGTTTCTGGAACGCCGGGGTCAGGCTGGGCAAGCGTTGCAAGGTCAGTTGCTCGGCAGCCAAGGTTTCAAAGTCGCGGCTCAGGCGTGCCCTTTCCGACACCGCGCCCTTGTGGCCATGCAGGTCGCCGGGCTGTTTATATTCCAGGGTCGAATCCTTGCGGGTCCAGACCAGATAATCGGTTTGCACCAGTGCCGGGTGGATGTAATCGAAGGCGTCCAAGGCGTCGAGGGTCAACGGTGCGTCGGCGAGGATGTCCATGCGCCCACTGCGCACTTCGTCCAGAGCCACGGAGCGCTTGCCGCCGTACAGCAGGTCGATTTTCACCCCGATGTCTTTGGCCACTTGCTGCAACATGTCGGCGGTGGCGCCGATCAAGTGCGTGGGGTCTTGGGGATCACGCCACAGATAAGGCGGTGCGTCCGGGCTGCCGGTGATCACCAGGCGATCACATTTGCCAGCCGCCAGCGACACCGTCGGCAGCAGTGACAGGGCCAGCAGTACAGTCCAGGGACGCAATTCCATGGCAGGGTTCTCCCATTCAAAAATTACCGGGCAAAAAAAAGCCCGGTCAAAAGACCGGGCTCTTTATAAGTGAAGCGGCTGGATTAGACCAGCTTCTCCAACTCGGGTACGGCTTCGAACAAGTCTGCCACCAGGCCATAATCAGCCACCTGGAAGATCGGCGCTTCTTCGTCCTTGTTGATCGCAACGATCACCTTGGAATCTTTCATACCGGCCAAATGCTGGATCGCGCCGGAGATACCGACGGCGATGTACAGCTGTGGCGCAACGATTTTGCCGGTCTGGCCGACCTGCATGTCGTTCGGTACAAAACCTGCGTCGACGGCAGCGCGGGAAGCGCCGACCGCAGCGCCCAGCTTGTCAGCCAGGGCGTACAGGTGCTTGAAGTTGTCACCGTTCTGCATGCCACGACCGCCGGAAACGACGATCTTGGCAGCGGTCAGTTCCGGACGATCGGACTTGGCCAGCTCTTCGCCTACGAAGCTGGAAGTGCCAGCGTCGTGAGCAGCAGCGACCGCTTCAACCGCAGCCGAACCACCTTCAGCAGCAACCGGGTCGAAACCGGTGGCACGCACGGTGATGACTTTAACCGAGGCAGTGGACTGCACGGTAGCGATGGCGTTACCGGCATAGATCGGACGCTTGAAGGTGTCGGCGCTTTCAACCGAAACGATCTCGGAGATCTGGTCAACGTCCAGCTGCGCGGCAACGCGCGGCAGGATGTTTTTGCCGTTGGAAGTGGCGGCAGCCAGGATGTGGCTGTAACCAGCGCCCAGCTCTGCAACCAGCGGGGCAACGTTTTCCGGCAACTGGTGAGCGTAGGCTGCGTTGTCGGCAACCAGTACTTTGCTCACGCCAGCGATTTTGGCAGCGGCCTCAGCCACGGCACCAACGTTTTGGCCAGCGACCAGGACGTGGATATCACCACCGATTTTGGCGGCGGCGGCGACAGTGTTCAGGGTGGCCGGAGCCACGACCTTGTTGTCGTGTTCTGCGATTACCAAGATAGTCATGGTTAGATTACCTTCGCTTCGTTTTTCAGTTTCTCGACCAGTTCAGCCACCGACTTGACCTTGATGCCCGCGCTGCGTGCAGCCGGCGCTTCGACTTTGACGGTCTTGTTGGTGGAGGCGGTGGAAACGCCCAAAGCATCCGGAGTCAGCACTTCGAGAGGCTTCTTCTTGGCTTTCATGATGTTTGGCAGGGACGCGTAGCGCGGCTCGTTCAAACGCAGGTCGGTGGTGACGATGGCGGGCAGTTTCAGGGAAACGGTTTGCGCGCCGCCGTCGATTTCGCGGGTCACGGCAACCTTGTCGCCGCTCACTTCGACTTTCGAGGCGAAGGTGCCCTGGCCGTAACCGGTCAGTGCAGCCAGCATCTGGCCAGTCTGGTTGTTGTCGCTGTCGATGGCTTGTTTGCCGAGGATCACCAGCGATGGCTGTTCCTTGTCGACAACAGCTTTCAACAACTTGGCAACGGCCAGGGAAGTCAGCTCTTCAGCGGATTCGACGAGGATGGCGCGATCGGCACCCAGCGCCAGGGCGGTACGCAGCTGCTCTTGAGCAGTGGTCGGACCGATGGAAACGACGACGATTTCAGTCGCAACGCCTTTCTCTTTCAGGCGTACGGCTTCTTCCACGGCGATTTCGCAGAAAGGGTTCATCGACATCTTGACGTTAGCGAGGTCGACGCCGGAATTGTCCGCCTTGACGCGAACTTTCACGTTGTAATCGACAACGCGTTTGACAGCTACAAGAACCTTCATGGATTCCTCGTTACTCTCCGGTGAAAAGAAAGTCGCCTAGGCGAACCTGGCGGTTTGATGCTCATCGGCACACAAGGGCACCTCCAAAAACACCGGCAATCGTCGGCGGGGGACCTTGCTCACGGGAGTGATGACCGTTCGTCAGCGGTGACTGAGAGGTCATTCATTATCGTGGCGTGTAAACTGCGCGCCATCGTGGCTCGCGCGTCACCCTTATTTGCCTTCAGCCTGTTTTTCGAGGTGGCCTTGAAACCCACAGTCTGCCTACGGGATGCGCAAAACCGACCGTATATTGACCGGAACGCCTATTCCGGTCAATACGGCAAAATGGTCAGTTATAAGCCGCGTTGCTTTGATTTACCTAGCTTGCGGGCAATTCAAACAAACGTTTGTATTGGACGCTGAGAGTGGTGTAGATATAATGCGCCACCTAGAGAGAAAGGTGGGTCGTCCCCTGCCCCTTGCATGAGATTTGTGCAGGCATTGTGGGACGGACTACCGAACCTCCACCCATTAGAAAAAAAAGCCGTTGAGCCTTGAGTAGGAGATAGCCTGTGGAACGCGAATACATGGAATTCGACGTGGTCATCGTCGGCGCTGGCCCGGCAGGCCTGTCTGCCGCCTGCCGATTGAAGCAGAAGGCCGCCGAAGCCGGTAAGGAAATCAGCGTCTGCGTGGTCGAAAAAGGCTCCGAAGTCGGCGCTCACATCCTGTCCGGTGCCGTGTTTGAACCCCGTGCCCTGAACGAATTGTTCCCGGACTGGAAAGAACTCGGTGCACCGCTCAACACCCCTGTTGTGCGTGATGACATCTATGTACTGCGCTCCAGCGAAGCGGCCACCAAGGTGCCTGACTTCTTTGTGCCCAAGACCATGCACAACGAAGGCAACTACATTATCTCCCTGGGCAACCTGTGCCGTTGGCTCGCCCAGCAGGCCGAGAACCTAGGTGTGGAAGTCTACCCGGGCTTCGCCGCCCAGGAAGCACTGTTCGACGAAAACGGCGTGGTGCGCGGGATCATCACCGGTGACCTCGGCGTCGACCGTGAAGGCCATCCAAAAGAAGGCGTCTACACCCCAGGCATGGAACTGCGTGGCAAGTACACGCTGTTCGCCGAAGGTTGCCGTGGCCACATCGGCAAGCAACTGATCCAGCGCTTCAACCTGGACAGCGACGCTGATGCCCAGCACTACGGCATCGGCCTGAAAGAAATCTGGGAAATCGACCCGGCCAAACATCAGCCTGGCCTGGTGGTGCACACCGCCGGTTGGCCGCTGGACATCATGAGCAACGAGAACACCGGCGGCTCGTTCCTCTATCACCTGGAAAACAACCAAGTGGTGGTCGGCCTGATCGTCGACCTGTCCTACAGCAACACTTTCCTGTCGCCGTTCGACGAGTTCCAGCGCCTCAAGCATCACCCGGTGCTGGCCCAGTACCTGGAAGGCGGCAAGCGCATCAGCTACGGCGCGCGCGCGCTGGCCAAAGGTGGCATCAACTCGCTGCCTAAAATGGTATTCAAGGGTGGCGCCTTGATCGGCTGCGACCTGGGCACCATGAACGTGGCCAAGATCAAGGGCAGCCACACTGCCATGAAGTCGGGCATGCTCGCCGCTGACGCCGTGGCCGAGCGCCTGTTCGCCGAATCCGAAGGCGGCGACGAGTTGACCAACTACGTCGACAGCTTCAAGAACAGCTGGCTCTACGAAGAGCTGTTCGCCAGCCGCAACTTCGGCCCGGCGATGCACAAGTTCGGCCCGATCCTGGGTGCCGGCTTCAACTGGTTCGACCAGAACATCCTCGGCGGCAAAATGCCGTTCACCCTGCACGACACCAAGCCGGACTACGCCTGCCTCAAGCTGGCCAAGGACAGCAAGAAAATCGACTACCCGAAACCCGACGGCAAGCTGAGCTTCGACAAGCTGAGCTCGGTGTTCATCTCCGGTACCAACCACGAAGAAGAACAGCCTTGCCACCTGAAGCTGAAAGACCCGAGCATCCCGATCGGCACCAACCTGCCGCTCTACGATGAACCGGCGCAGCGCTACTGCCCGGCCGGCGTGTATGAAGTGATCACCAAGGAAGACGGCGAGAAGCGCTTCCAGATCAACGCCCAGAACTGCGTGCACTGCAAGACCTGTGACATCAAGGACCCTTCGCAGAACATCACCTGGGTGACACCGGAAGGTGCGGGCGGGCCGACTTACCCGAACATGTAATGCATTGGCTTGAAAAACGAGGCTCCCAAATGGGGGCCTTTTTTTGTGGCCCGGAAAAAGACCAGTCGGCTCGG
>NZ_JAXCIS010000064.1:0-24576 GCF_034044025.1 Pseudomonas sp. SED1 | reverse complement strand
CCGGTTTCAATTGAGAAACCGGTTTACCTGTGCGTCGCAATCCAGATCAACAACCCCGCCTGAAACACGGTAAACGCCACCAAACACGTAATCGTAAAGCGTAACCCGCTGTCTTCGCGCTTGAACTTGGTGACCTTTTCCTCTTCCTTGCGCAGCTTCACTTCCTGCTCGGCCAGGTTCTGCTCGGCCTGTTGCAGCATCTGCGCCGCTTCCAGAATCTCTACGAACTGCAGCTTCTCCGTGTTCCAGCTGTCCAGCACATCGCTGACCTTGCCCGGCTGCACGTTGCCCTTCAAATGCTGGACATCGGCATACGCCACATCAAAGCCCTGGATTCGCAGGAAGTGATCCCGGCGCAGGCGTGTGGCTTCGTTCAGTGCGTCCTTGTTGGCCAGGTCAACGCCGTCGACGCGGTAGTGCGACCACTTCTTTTTCGCCCAGGCAGCGCCCTGGGCCACCAGGAAGCGGCCGATGCCGCGGTTCGCCGGTTCGATCTCCAGGCTGTTGCCCGGGCCAAAATGCACGCGGTGGGTGGCGTGGTCGACCCAGATATCCAGGTGATTCTGTTCCCGGCGCACCCGCTGGCCAGGCAATTGGATGACCATGCGCAGCAGGCTGTGGTCTTTGTTGTTGCGTTCGGCCCAGCCGAACTGCACAAAGCGCAGGGGCCGCACGCCGGTGGCGCGGTCGGTGGCTAAAGGGGCCAGGCGCAGCATCTTGAAATGTTCGGCCTGTACCTCCGCCCACGGTAACGCGGCCGATGCGGCGGCCTCGGTGTCAGCCGTGGTGTCGGCGGTAGGTTCGGGTGTTGCTTCGGTGTTCGTCATTCGGCGCGATCCTGTCCAAGCTCTGCGGGCCGACAGGCTTTTTGCTGTCGACCCATGGCTTATCGGCCGTTTTACTCAGGACTGGAGGGGCAATACTCGCTTAACTGGCGCGAAGTCCGTCGATAAAGCGAACCAGGCGTGTGCCGAGTGCGGCAGCCAGCGGCAACTGTGGGTCGTTGTAGGATGCCAATTGCTGCTTCACGTCATTGGGCACGATGCGCATTACGTGGTTCATGCCCTCGATCACCGTCAGTTCGGCGTCGGGCTTGGCCTTCTGCAGTTGTTGCGCATCGGCCACGCCGACCTGCAGGTCATTGGTGCCCTGAATGATCAGCGCCGGCATCTTCAGTCGGGCAAATGCCGCCGAAGGATCAGCGCGGAACAGGCTGATCAGATAAGGCTGCACGCTGGGACGGAAAATGCCCTCAAGCGGTGTGGGCACATCGGCATCCACCTGGCCGGCCTTGAGGTGGTCGAGAATCTGGTTGCTGCGCAGTAATAGCGCGGGAGGCATGTGGTCGGCCAGTTGCTGGCGGATGACCTGGTCCACCGGGCGCGCACTGCCCGACAGGGAAATTACCCCGGCCGGATTCAGCTGCGGGGCGGCGAGGGCGGCTACCAGTGCGCCTTCACTGTGGCCCAGCACAATCAACGGACCCATGCGCGGGTCGGCTTTGAGCAACTTGCCCCAGGCCACGGCGTCGGACACATAAGCGTCCAGGGTCAGGTTACGTTCATCGGGGGTGGCGGCAAGGCTGGCGGCTACACCGCGCTTGTCGTAGCGCACGCTGGCGATGTTGTGTTTGGCCAGCACCCAGGCCAGGCGCTTGAGGCTGTCGTTGCGTGCGCCGTCGGCGCTGTTGCCGTTGCGGTCGGTGGGCCCGGAGCCGGCGATGATCAGCACCACCGGCACTGGCTTGTCGGATTTGGGTAACAACAGCGAGCCAAATAGCTCACCACTGCCGGTGTCCAGGCTGATGGGCCGTTGCAGCACGACAGGGGAGGCGGCGAAGCCAAGGCTGGAAAACAGGGTAAGGGTCAATAGCAGAACTCGCAGCATCATCGCGCCATCATGAGGAAGGTGCCGGTTGGACCAACGTCTACCGGTAAGGTTTCGAGGATGAACTAGTCGGTTAGCCTGCGTATACTGGCCGCCTTAAGTTATTACGGTTGACTTGATTCAACTGATTTCACGGAGCGCTCTGCATGTCCGGCAATACCTACGGCAAGCTGTTCACTGTTACCACCGCGGGCGAAAGCCATGGCCCGGCGTTGGTCGCCATTGTCGACGGCTGCCCGCCGGGCCTCGAGTTGTCCCTGGAAGACCTGCAGCGTGACCTCGACCGCCGCAAGCCCGGCACCAGCCGACACACCACCCAGCGCCAGGAAGCCGACGAAGTCGAAATCCTCTCCGGCGTATTCGAAGGCCGCACCACCGGTTGCGCCATCGGCCTGCTGATTCGCAACACCGACCAGAAGTCCAAGGACTACTCGGCGATCAAGGACCTGTTCCGCCCGGCCCACGCCGACTACACCTACCACCACAAATACGGTGAGCGCGACTACCGTGGCGGTGGCCGCAGCTCGGCGCGGGAAACCGCGATGCGCGTGGCGGCCGGTGCGATCGCGAAGAAATTCCTGGCGACCCAGGGCATCGTGATCCGCGGCTACATGAGCCAGTTGGGCCCGATCCAAATCCCGTTCAAGACGTGGGACAGCGTTGAAGACAACGCCTTCTTCTGCCCCGATCCGGACAAGGTGCCGGAGCTGGAAGCCTATATGGACCAGCTGCGCCGCGACCAGGATTCCGTCGGCGCCAAGATCACCGTGGTCGCCGAAGGCGTAATGCCCGGCCTGGGCGAGCCGATCTTCGACCGCCTCGATGCCGAACTGGCCCACGCACTGATGAGCATCAATGCGGTCAAGGGCGTGGAAATCGGCGCCGGGTTCGACTGCGTTGCCCAGCGTGGCACCGAGCACCGTGACGAGATGACCCCGGAAGGTTTCCTCAGCAACAACGCCGGCGGCATTCTCGGTGGCATCTCCTCTGGCCAGCCGATTGTTGCGCACCTGGCCCTCAAACCAACGTCCAGCATCACCACGCCGGGCCGCTCGATTGATGTGCACGGCAACCCGGTGGACGTGATCACCAAGGGCCGTCACGACCCGTGCGTCGGCATCCGCGCCACGCCGATTGCCGAGGCGATGATGGCCATTGTGTTGATGGATCACTTGCTGCGCCACCGTGGGCAAAACGCCGACGTAAAAGTCAGTACTCCGGTATTGGGCCAGCTGTGACCGTGTGTGGCGAGCGAGCTTGCTCGCGCTGGGCTGCGAAGCGGCCCCAAAGCCTGCAACCCGGTATTAGCTGGAGAACTGCGGCGCTTCTAGTGGGGCCGCTTCGCGCCCCAGCGCGAGCAAGCTCGCTCGCCACAAGTCACTTATGCTGACGCAAGGCCTTCCATACTGGCGACTTTCCAGCTTCTACCTGTTCTATTTCGCCCTGCTGGGGGCGACGGCGCCGTTCCTGGCGTTGTACTTCGATCACCTGGGCTTCTCCAGCGCGCGCATTGGCGAGCTGGTGGCCATCCCCATGCTGATGCGCTGCGTGGCCCCCAATTTGTGGGGCTGGCTGGGGGATTACACCGGCCGGCGCCTGGCCATCGTGCGCTTTGGCGCGGTGTGCACCCTGGTGAGTTTCTCGCTGATCTTTGTCAGCAAGACCTACGCCTGGCTGGCGCTGGTCATGGCCTTGCACGCGTTCTTCTGGCACGCGGTGCTGCCGCAGTTTGAAGTCATCACCCTCGCGCACCTGCAAGGCCAGACCTCGCGCTACAGCCAAGTGCGGTTGTGGGGCTCCATCGGTTTTATCCTCACCGTGGTGATCATGGGCCGCCTGTTCGACTGGCTGAGCCTGGACATCTACCCGGTGGTGATCGTGGTGATCATGGCCGGCATCATCGGCGCGAGCCTCTGGGTGCCGAATGCGCAGCCGCCGGCCCAGGGCAACCGCCTGGCCGGTGACGGCTTTTTGCAGCAACTGCGCAGCCCTGGCGTCCTCGCGTTTTATGCCTGCGTGGCGCTGATGCAAATGAGCCACGGTCCGTACTACACCTTCCTGACCTTGCACCTCGAACACCTCGGTTACAGCCGTGGGGTGATCGGCATGCTGTGGGCGCTGGGCGTGGTCGCGGAAGTCTTGATGTTCCTCGCCATGAGCCGGATTCTCTCGCGCTTTTCGGTACGCCGGGTGCTGATGGCGAGTTTCCTGCTGGCGGCGCTGCGCTGGTTGCTGCTGGGCTCGTTCGCCGAATTCTTCTGGGTGCTGTTGTTGGCGCAGGTGATGCACGCGGCGACCTTCGGCAGTTTTCACGCGGCGGCCATCCAGTTCGTGCAACGCAGTTTTGGTGCTCGCCAGCAAGGCCAGGGCCAGGCACTGTATGCCGCACTGGCCGGTACCGGCGGTGCGCTGGGCGCACTCTATTCAGGTTACAGCTGGAACCTGCTGGGGCCGACCCTGACCTTCAGCATTGCCAGCCTCGCGGCCCTGGCCGCCGCCATAATCATTGGCATTCGATTGCAAGAGGAGCGGCCATGAGCCGCTTCCGTGACAGAGGAAGAGTTTGATGAGCTATCTCGCCGTTTACCATGTCTCCACCCCCGACACCCCGAACAAGGTCCTGACTCACCAGGACGATATCGCGTCGACCCTGGCTGAGCTGGGCGTGGGGTTCGACCGCTGGCAGGCGGCTACCCGGCTTGAGGCAGGCGCCAGCGAGGTTGAGATCATCGCGGCTTATCAGGCGCCCATCGACACGCTGATGACCGAGCGCGGTTACACCCGTGTCGATGTGATCAGCGTCAGCAACGACCACCCGCAAAAAGCCGAACTGCGTGCCGAGCGACTCGACGAACACCGCATGGCGCAAGACCACGTACGCTTCTTCGTCGCGGGCCGTGGGCTGTTTACCTTGCACATCGAAGACTATGTGTACGCGGTGTTCTGCGAGAAAAACGACCTGATCTCGGTGCCTGCCGGCATCAAACACTGGTTTGATATGGGAGAGAACCCGCACTTCGTGGCAATCCGCCTGTTCAGTGACTCTGAAGGGCAGGCGGTCAAGCTGACCGGCGACGTGATCGCCGAGGGCTTTCCCCGGCTTGAGGACTAAGTGCGCCCGCCAATGCCTCCTGAATAGGGGGCATTTTTTTAAGTTCAATTCCTGCAGGTTGGAA
Organism: Pseudomonas sp. SED1; assembly: GCF_034044025.1. Classification (NCBI taxonomy): domain Bacteria; kingdom Pseudomonadati; phylum Pseudomonadota; class Gammaproteobacteria; order Pseudomonadales; family Pseudomonadaceae; genus Pseudomonas; species Pseudomonas sp. SED1. The sequence goes on along the minus strand of NZ_JAXCIS010000064.1, from coordinate 19,513 downwards.
ATCGCCGTAGGAATAAACTTTAAAGTTTGTGGGCAGCAGCTGTTTCTTGTTGGCCTTACTTAATACTTCCACTCTTTGTGTAACTCTCTCTGGTCGCAATAGTTATTCGCCTGTCAATAGGAGTAATCCGACTTCAGGCGTTACAAGACCCATCTGAAGAGAGAGAGGCCTGCATGAGCGGTCCAGAGCCACAGGAACAACCGTCCACGCACACTGATAACGCGCCGGTTGCCAACCGCAAGTCGCGTGCGATGTTGTCGGGTAAACCCCTGACCCCAAAAGAACGGGAAATTCTGCATTGGGCGATCGAGGGCAAGACGGTCTGGGAGATCAGCAGAATTCGCTCAGTTTCCCAGGCCACGGTGAAGTTTCACCTGCGCAACATCTATGGAAAGTTGCAGGTGACCAACCGGGTGCAGGCGGTGAACGAGGCGCTCAAACAGGGATTGTGCGAATAAAAAAAGGCCGTGGTGCGCAACGGCACCACGACCTGTTCGGGTCCTGCATGTCAATCAAGCCGAATGGTAGGTCGGCAGGGCAAAGCGATGCTGGCTTTGCAGCATCGAAATCTGTGGCAGATCGCTGGCTTGTTCAGCCAGGTCGCGGCGAATGGCGCTGATGACCCACGTCAGTTGGTCGGCCGTGTGCAGTTGCTGATAAGAGATCGAACGTTTGATCTGCTTGCCTTCGCTGTTACGTAAGGTCAACAGAATGCCGCCATCAGGACGTGCCTGGGTGGTGACGTCGAAATTGGAGAACACAGAAGAAAATTTATCTTGGATCAGGCTCATATCTATCAGCTCCGTTTGCTCATGTTTTGCAGCGTGGAGTGATAGGTGCAGTGATTGTGCCAGTACTGGGTATCTTAAAAAATCGTTGTAAATCAGATAGTTATAAAATTTTTAGATTTTCAGTTTCGTGCAATTTGCATGAATAGCCATCGTGCATCCTGCATTTTGCGGGGTTTTGCCAAGTGTTTCGCCGAGGGAGGGCGAGGCAGGTCTTCCATAGTGACCGCGTCACCGGCCGTTAAATTCCTTTTCCTTTTGGGATACAAAACTTTTCAAATCCTGCGTGTACAGCCGAAGAATGGCTGGCGTATTTTCCTGCAAGGCATTCGGCGCCGGTCTTACGGTGCGAAGGGTGCCTGAGGGTCATACGAACAATAAGAAAAAGGACGTTCCCACCATGAGCCACCCGCCAAGTGACATGATCACCTGGGGCAAGATGCTGCGTAAGGTGCCCACCATTGTCCGTGCCCTACCGCGCCTGGTCCGCGGTATGCGCGCAGCCAACGTCACAGACCCTGCGCAACCGTGCGGCCTGGGCTGGACGTTCGAGCAAGCCACTCAACGCAATCCCGATGGCGCCGCGCTGCTGTATGGCGACAGCGTGCTCAGCTATCGCCAGGCCAACGAGCAAGCCAACCGCATTGCCCATTACCTGCAACAGCAGGGCATCGGCAAGGGCGACGTGGTGGCCTTGTTTATCGAGAACCGCCCCGAGTTGTTGCTCAGCGTACTGGCCGTGGCCAAGGTGGGCGGCATTTGCGCGATGCTCAATACCTCCCAAACCCAGGCCGCGCTGGTACACAGCCTGAACCTGGTGACGCCGGTGGCGATTGTCGTGGGGGCCGAGTTGGCAGGGGCCTACGAGGCCGTGCGCAGCCAGGTGGCAATTGAGGCCGATAAAACCTGGTTTATCGCCGATCAGCAGCACACCCGCGTGCCGCCGAATTACGTAGACCTGATGGCCGCCAGCGCCGATTGCCCGGTGGAAAACCCCACCAGCACCCAGCAAATCTACTTCAACGACCCTTGCTTCTATATCTACACCTCCGGCACCACCGGCTTGCCCAAGGCCGGTATTTTCAAACACGGCCGCTGGATGAGAACTTCGGCCAGTTTCGGCACCATCGCCCTGGATATGGGCCCCGAGGATGTCGTCTATTGCACCTTGCCGCTGTATCACGCCACCGGTCTGTGCGTGTGCTGGGGTTCGGCGATTGCCGGGGCCTCGGGGTTTGCGATTCGCCGCAAGTTCAGCGCCAGCCAGTTCTGGGACGATGCGCGCCGGTTCAATGCGACCACCCTCGGTTACGTCGGCGAACTGTGCCGCTACCTGATCGACCAGCCTGCCAGTGAGCAGGACCGGGATAACCGGGTGACAAAGATGATCGGCAACGGCTTGCGCCCTGGCGTCTGGGCTGAATTCAAGCAGCGCTTTGGCGTCGATCACATCTGCGAGCTGTACGCCGCCAGTGACGGCAATATCGGCTTCACCAACGTGCTGAATTTCGACAACACCATCGGCTTTTCCCTGATGCACTGGGCGCTGGTGGACTACGCCCATGACAGCTGTGAGCCGATTCGCGGCACTAATGGTTTCATGCGCGAAGTGCCGAAGGGCGGTCAGGGCCTGCTATTGGCCCGGATCGACGACAAGGCGCCGTTCGACGGCTACACCGACCCCGAGAAGAACCGCAAGGTGGTCCTCAGCGATGTGTTCGAGAAGGGCGACCGCTATTTCAACACCGGCGACCTGTTGCGCAATATCGGCTTCGGTCATGCCCAATTCGTTGACCGGCTGGGAGACACCTATCGCTGGAAAGGTGAAAACGTCTCCACCACCGAAGTCGAAAACATCTTCCTGCAGCACCCGCAGATCTCCGAAGTGGTGGCCTACGGGGTTGAGATTGAAAACACCAATGGCCGCGCCGGCATGGCCGCCATCACGCCCGCCGAATCCCTGGCTTCCCTGGACATGCGCGAGCTGCTGACGTTTGCCCATGGGCAACTGCCCGCGTATGCGGTGCCGTTGTTCCTGCGGATCAAAGTGAAGATGGAAACCACCGGCACCTTCAAATACCAGAAGGTGAAACTCAAGGAGGAGGCGTTCGACCCGGAAAAGGCCGGCGATGATCCGATCTTCGCCTGGTTGCCGGGTTCGGACAGTTACGTGCCGGTCACCGGGCAACTGCTGGCGGAAATCCAGGCCGGCAAGTTTCGTTATTGATTCTGCCTATCGCCGCTTTTGGGAAAAAAGGCATGACAGAGGGGAACTCCATCGCGAGACTGGGCGCCTTATGAAACACCAGACAAGGAGCCCCACATGTCAGACCAAGCCAAACAAATGACCGAAGACGAAGCCGCAGAATTTGCCGAGCAAGTGTTCGACGTAGCACGCAAAGGCGATGCCGCGATGCTGGCTGCGCTGCTGGCCAAGGGCTTGCCGCCAAACCTGCGTAACCACAACGGCGATACGCTGTTGATGCTGTCTGCTTACCACGGGCACGTCGACGCGGTGAAAGTGCTGCTGGAATTCAAGGCCGATCCCCAGATTGCCAATGACAAGAATCAGCTGCCGATTGCCGGCGCGGCGTTCAAGGGCAACCTGCCGGTGGTCAAGGCGTTGATCGAAGGCGGTGCATTGGTCGAAGGCGCCTCTTCGGATGGCCGCACGGCGTTGATGATGGCGGCGATGTTCAACCGTACCGAGATGGTGGATTACCTGATCAGCCAGGGCGCCAACCCAAAGGCTACCGATGCCCAGGGTGTGACCGCGCTGGCAGCCGCGCAGACCATGGGCGCAGTGGATACGGCGGCGCAGTTGCAAAAACTGGTGTAGGCTTTGCGCCCTCAAAATCAGCCCCGCCACAGGACCACCCCATGAAAACCGCACTCGTCGAACTCATCAGCAAAATCAGCTCCGGCTGCATGAGCGAACCCGAGATCGCCAAGGTGGCGGACGAAGCGGCCCAGGCCTTTGCCGATCCTGAAGCTTTCCTGGCCGCCAACCCCGACATCAACTACGACGACACTTTCCCGATTCCCCTGGGCGAGTGGATCGTTGTCGGCAGTTTGCCCGACACCGTGCTGTTCCAGGCCGACACCTACCTGGATCTGTTCGCCCAGATCGTTGCCTCATTTGGCCCGAGCGTGGCCTTCAACCTCAAGCCCAAGCAACTGGCCAAAACCGAAGCCCTGACCGCGCTGAACCGCATCCAGATCCAGATGAGCGCGCTCAACCCGGAAAACGGCGGCTACGTGCTGGTCAACTTCAGCCAGTTGCTGGACGACGAAATCCAGGCCGTGCTGGTCTACGGTAATGACGTGCCACGGGTGCTGGAGTTGTGTGCCGAAGTCGGGATCAAGGGCGAGCCGTCCCTGGAAGCCCTGCGGGTTGCGGTGCACGTCTGAAATAAAACGGAACCCCTGGCCACGGCTGACTATCCTAAGCAGGCAAGCCCTCACTTAGGAGCGACACCATGGGTTCCACTTTTAATGGTCTGATCGGGTTGATCATCCTCGCGCTGGATATCTGGGCGATCATCAACGTGTTCAAAAGCGGCGCGAGTACCGGCGCCAAAGTGCTGTGGATCCTGTTGATCCTGCTGCTGCCGGTGTTGGGTTTGATCATCTGGGCGATTGCGGGGCCGCGCGGTAACGTGCGGATCTGATCCCTGGGCAAGGCTCTCGTGTCCCGCACGGGAGCCTTCAGATCAACCAACTGCCTTCCAGCTCCAGCAACTTCACCTTGTTTTCAATCCCGCCGCCAAACCCCACCAGTGTCCCATCGCTGCCCACCACACGGTGGCAGGGGATGATGATGGAAATCGGGTTGGCGCCATTGGCCGTGCCCACCGCGCGAATCGCCTTGGGATTTTCCAGGTGTTGTGCCTGTTCAGCGTAAGTCCAGGTACGCCCATAGGGAATCTGCAACAACGCCTGCCACACTTGCTGCTGAAAGGGCGTGCCCACCGGCGCCAGCGTCAGATCAAACACTTCGCGCTTGCGTGCAAAATACTCATCCAGCTGCCGTCTTGCTGCATCCAACTCGTTAGTTGCCAGCGCCCAATCTGCCTGCACCGGGCATTGATGCACGTCCATATATAACAGGCGCAGACCTTGTTCATCGGCCGCGAGTAACAGCGGCCCGAGGGGGCTTGGGTGGTAGCAATAAAACATCATGGGCAATCCAAAAGGGCAGAGGGCCAAGATACGGCCCCAAGTTGCTCGCTACAATCCCGGCTGTTTTTTGTGTGTCGAGATATTCGCTGTACAAAATTTTCACATTCCATCCAAGACAATTCGCCGGCTATTTTCCCTGCCAGGAGGCTCTAAGACGAGTCTCAAACACTGGCCGGTATGAGTAATCAATGGCGTTGCCGGCGTTGATCGGGCACCATTTGCGCCATTGCGTTAACTGCCTACCCCAGCGTGCCTGGGCGAGGGCGGGGCGCCGCTGTATTCATTCGCAACTTAAACTTCCAATGGGTCCTAAAACGACATGGCAAACCCGGACGCCCTGAATCAGCAGCGAGCTTCTAATCGCTTGCTGCAACCGACCGTCAAATCCCATCTGGCGTACACGCTGCTTTGTGCCTTGATCATGATGGTGATGTTCTCCCTGCTGCGCCTGGCGCTGCTGGTCTACAACCGCGAGATGATCCTCGACACGCCGGCCTCGACCTTCCTTGAAGCGTTCGCCAACGGCCTGCGCCTGGACCTGCGCCTGGTGGTGTACCTGAGCATTCCGTTGCTGCTGGCGCTGTTCAGCGTAAGGGCCATGGCGGCACGCGGGTTCTTCCGTTTCTGGCTGACGGTCGCCTCCAGCATCGCGCTGTTCCTCGGCCTGATGGAGATGGACTTCTACCGCGAGTTCCACCAGCGCCTCAACGGCCTAGTCTTCCAGTATGTAAAGGAAGACCCGAAAACCGTAATGAGCATGCTCTGGTACGGCTTCCCGGTGGTGCGCTACCTGCTGGCCTGGGCCGTGGGCACGCTGATCCTGAGCATCGCCTTCAAAGGCGCCGACCGTGCGACGCGCCCACGTGGCCCGTTCAGTGGCGGCACCATCAGCACCCGTCAGGTGGCGCCGTGGTATTCGCGTATTGCGGTGTTTGTGGTTTGCCTGCTGATCGCCGTGGTTGCCGCCCGTGGCACCCTGCGCCAGGGCCCGCCGCTGCGTTGGGGTGACGTGTACACCACCGACTCGAACTTCGCCAACCAGTTGGGCCTTAACGGTACCTTGTCGCTGATTGCGGCGGCGAAGTCGCGTTTCTCCGAAGAACGCTCGAACATCTGGAAAGCCACTCTGGAGCAGCCGTTGGCCACCCAGACCGTGCGCGACATGCTGGTGTTGCCAAGTGAAAAACTGGTAGACCCCGACACCGCTGCGGTACGCCGTGATTTCACGCCGCCGGCCGAGAAGACCCTGCCGATCAAGAACGTCGTAGTGATCCTGATGGAAAGCTTCGCCGGTCACTCGGTGGGCGCCCTGGGCCGCCCGGGCAACATCACGCCGTACTTCGACAAACTGTCCAAGGAGGGCCTGCTGTTCGACCGCTTCTTCTCCAACGGCACCCACACCCACCAGGGTATGTTCGCCACCATGGCGTGCTTCCCGAACCTGCCGGGCTTCGAATACCTGATGCAGACTCCGGAAGGCAGCCACAAACTGTCGGGCCTGCCGCAGTTGCTCAGCCATCGTGATTTCGACGACGTGTACGTCTACAACGGCGACTTCGCCTGGGACAACCAGTCGGGCTTCTTCAGCAACCAGGGCATGACCAACTTCATCGGGCGTAATGACTTCGTCAACCCGGTGTTCTCGGACCCGACCTGGGGCGTGTCCGATCAGGACATGTTCAACCGTGGCCTGGAAGAGTTGAAGGCCCGTGAAGGCGGCAAGCCGTTCTATGCGCTGCTGCAAACCCTGTCCAATCACACGCCGTACGCGTTGCCGACGCCATTGCCGGTTGAGAAAGTCACCGACCGTGGCAGCCTCAACGAGCATCTGACGGCCATGCGCTACTCCGACTGGGCCCTGGGCCAGTTCTTTGAAAAGGCCCGCAAGGAGCCGTACTTCAAGGAAACCCTGTTCGTGGTCGTGGGCGACCACGGCTTCGGCAATGAGCAGCAGATCACCGAGATGGACCTGGGCCGCTTCAACGTGCCGATGCTGATGATTGCGCCGGGCATGCAAGAGAAGTTCGGCGAGCGTGACCACACCGTGGGCACCCAGATCGACATCGTGCCGACCATCATGGGCCGCCTTGGCGGTGACACCCTGCACCAGTGCTGGGGCCGTGACCTGCTCAACCTGCCGGAAGGCGACAAGGGCTTTGGCGTGATCAAGCCGTCGGGCAGCGACCAGACCGTCGCCTTGCTCACCGGTGACCGCGTATTGGTACTGCCTAAGGAAATGCCACCTAAGTTGTGGGAATACGAACTGGGCGCCAACCCGACCGGGAAGGTGATTCCAGAATCGCCGGACGAGGCTGCGCTGAAGCAGAAGCTCGAGTCGTTCCTGCAGACGGCTACCAAGAGCCTGCTGGATAACACCGCCGGTGTGGTGGACGGCAAGCCGGACTAAACACCCGCGCATAAAAAAAGAGGCCTTTTAAGGCCTCTTTTTTTTGCGTGCTGGAACGCGTTATATCTTGCCGAGCAACAACAGAATCAACAGCACGACCAACACGGTACCGAGAATACCCGATGGCCCGTAACCCCAGTTACGTGAGTGAGGGAACACTGGAAGACCGCCGACCAGCAAGAGGATCAGAATAATGATAAGAATGAGGCTCATGTTGTGTTTTCCTTATTGTCTTCTGAAAAGACCTGGTATTTAACGGATAGGCCCGACAGCTAATACGGACGCCTTAATAACTCCGACCAATGTGTTTGGCAGAAAATTCCGTGTTTTTTTAAAGCTTTTTGCTAACTAGCTTATTTCCTTTAACCGCGTTGCAAATAATCTTCCTTAGTTTAAATAAATGGAACTTGGCGGGTTTCCCGCTATCGGACCCGGCCCACGGTTTGCCTGGGGCATTCAGCAGTCTGATGGTGCGTGGGTGCGGGAAAAACCTTCGCTACACTGCGGCTCACTTCTTCCGTGAACCACAAGGCTACTTTCCTATGCAAAATCGCATGATGATCACCGGCGCCGGTTCTGGCCTGGGTCGCGAAATCGCTCTGCGCTGGGCCCGCGAGGGTTGGCAGCTGGCCTTGTCGGACGTCAGCGAAGCAGGCCTGCAAGAAACCCTGAAGCTGGTGCGCCAGGCCGGCGGTGACGGCTTCACCCAGCGTTGCGACGTGCGCGATTACAGCCAACTCACCGCCTTCGCACAGGCCTGTGAGGAAAAGCTCGGCGGCATCGACGTGATCGTCAACAACGCGGGTGTGGCGTCGGGCGGGTTCTTCAGCGAACTGTCCCTGGAAGACTGGGACTGGCAGATCGCAATCAACCTGATGGGCGTGGTCAAGGGCTGCAAGGCCTTCCTGCCACTGCTGGAACAGAGCAAGGGTCGCATCATCAACATCGCCTCCATGGCCGCCCTGATGCAGGGTCCGGCCATGAGTAACTACAACGTGGCCAAGGCCGGCGTGGTGGCTCTTTCGGAAAGCTTGCTGGTGGAGCTCAAGCAGCAGGAAGTCGGGGTGCACGTGGTGTGCCCGTCATTCTTCCAGACCAACCTGCTGGACTCCTTCCGTGGGCCGACGCCGGCGATGAAGGCCCAGGTGGGCAAGCTGCTGGAAAGTTCGCCGATTACCGCCGCAGAGATCGCCGATTACATCTACCAGCAGGTGGCTGAAGGGCAATTCATGATCCTGCCCCACGAGCAGGGACGCATGGCCTGGGCACTGAAGCAGAAGAACCCGCAGTTGCTGTATGACGAGATGACCGTGATGGCGGACAAGATGCGAGCCAAGGCTCAGTCGCTCAAAGCCTGAACATTGCGTTTAGTTCTGAGGCGCAATTCGCGATTTATCATCGCCTGTCTGTAAGGCAAATTACCTGCATGTGTAAGACGTGTCTGTTTAACCTGAAGGCCATTGATGGTGATGGGCGGGGAGCGCATGGTCGGGGTTCGGTAACTTAAAAAGGACGAACCCCATGCTGGTATTAAGCCGCGCGGTAGGTGAAATAATTTCGGTGGGCGACCAAATCACTTTGCGCATTCTGGAAGTGAATGGCACCCAGGTGAAACTGGGGGTGGAGGCGCCGGTGGGGGTCAATGTGCACCGGGCGGAGGTCTATCAGAAGATCCTCAGTCGCCAGGGGCAACAGGCCAACACCCATCCGGTGCCTGTGCCCAATCCTTGAGCGTCAGTCGAACAGGTGCTTGGGCACATCGTGCTTGAGCATCAGCTGGCACTGCTCGCTCTCGGGGTCGAAGACAATCAGCGCCTGGCCCTTGGTCAGTGCCTGGCGTACCCGCAGCACCCGGGTTTCCAGGGGCGTGTCGTCACCATTGTCGGTGCCGTCGCGGGTCACGAAGTCTTCGATGAGGCGGGTCAGGGTATCGACTTCAAGTGCATCGTAGGGAATCAGCATACAAGCCTCGGCTAAGGAATCCCGGCGATGCTACTGCGCCGGGATCCCAGTTGCCAGTCTCAGGTTTTTTGACCCACCAGGCTGTCCACCGACGGCACGCGGGTATCGCTCTCCATTTGCGTGTCGTGTTCGATCTGGTGACTGAACCGGTCGAGGGAACCTTTGGCCGGTTGTGCATCGCTGGCGAACACTGGCGGGCTGAGGATGTACGCGCCCAGCAGGCGACTCAGCGCCGCGAGGCTGTCGATGTGCGTGCGCTCGTAGCCGTGGGTGGCGTCGCACCCAAACGCCAGCAGCGCGGTGCGAATGTCATGGCCGGCGGTCACCGCCGAATGCGCATCGCTGAAGTAATAGCGAAACAGGTCACGGCGCACCGGCAACTCATTTTCCGCCGCCAGGCGCAGCAGGTGGCGGGACAGGTGATAGTCATACGGCCCGCCGGAGTCCTGCATCGCCACACTCACCGCGTGTTCGCTGGAGTGCTGCTCGTGGGCCACCGGTGCGATGTCGATACCGACGAACTCGCTCACATCCCACGGCAAAGCCGCGGCCGCACCACTGCCGGTTTCTTCGGTGATGGTGAACAGCGGGTGGCAGTCGATCAGCAACGGTTGACCGCTGTCGACAATCGCCTTGAGCGCCGCCAGCAGTGCGGCAACCCCGGCTTTATCGTCCAGGTGACGGGCGCTGATATGCCCGCTCTCGGTGAACTCCGGCAGCGGGTCGAAGGCGACGAAATCGCCGACGCTGATACCCAGGGAATCGCAATCGGCACGGGTGGCGCAGTAGGCGTCCAGGCGCAGCTCGATGTGGTCCCAGCTGATGGGCATTTCATCCACGGCGGTATTGAACGCGTGACCGGAGGCCATCAACGGCAACACGCTTCCACGGATCACGCCGTTATCGGTAAACAGGCTGACGCGGCTGCCTTCGGCAAAGCGGCTGGACCAGCAGCCCACCGGCGCCAGGGTCAGGCGGCCGTTGTCCTTGATTGCCCGTACGGCGGCGCCGATGGTGTCCAGGTGCGCGGAAACGGCGCGGTCGGGGCTGTTTTTCTGGCCTTTGAGGGTGGCGCGGATGGTGCCGCGCCGGGTCATTTCAAACGGAATGCCCAGCTCTTCAAGGCGCTCGGCAACGTAGCGCACGATGGTGTCGGTAAACCCGGTGGGGCTGGGGATGGCGAGCATTTCCAGCAGCACTTTTTGCAGGTAAGCGAGATCCGGTTCGGGGATGGTTCGGGTCATGGAAACTCCTGATGAGTTGAGGGCATCGATGGTTTCGATGAGTGGGCCATTGGCTAGAGAGTCATCGACTGTTCCGACCCCATCGCGGGCAAGCCCGGCTCCCACATTGGAACGCATTCCAAATGTGGGAGCGGGCTTGCTCGCGAAAGCGCCAGTCAAGGCAACACATCTCTCAAGCCGTCGGTTGGCTATGGGGGAACAGCAGGTCCACGAACTTTTCAGCCGTCGGCTGCGGTTCATGGTTGGCCAGCCCGGCCCGTTCGTTGGCTTCGATAAAGACGTAGTCCGGTTGGTCGGCGGCCGGCACCATCAGGTCCAGGCCCACCATGGGGATGTCCAGGGCCCGGGCGGCGCGTACGGCGGCGTCCACCAGGGTCGGGTGGAGGATGGCGGTCACGTCTTCCAGGCAACCACCGGTGTGCAGGTTCGCGGTACGCCGCACCGCCAGGCGTTCGCCTCGGGGCAGGATGCTGCTGTAGTCGTAGCCGGCGGCCTTTAGGGTGCGCTGGGTTTCCTGATCCAGGGGGATTTTGCTTTCGCCATCGGTGGCGGCCTGGCGCCGACGGCTCTGGGCCTCGATCAACGCGCCAATGGAGTGCTGACCATCGCCGGTGATTTCCGCCGGGCGGCGAATCGCGGCGGCGACCACTTCAAAACCGATCACCAGAATCCGCAGGTCGAGGCCTTCGTGGAAGCTTTCCAGCAATACACGCGTGTCGAACTGTCGGGCCGCTTCAATGGCTTTTTGCACGTCCTCGATGCTCTGCAAATCCACCGCCACGCCCTGGCCTTGCTCGCCGTCCAGCGGCTTGACCACGATGCGCTGGTGCTCGTCGAGAAACTCCAGATTGTCATCGGCACTGCCGGCCAGCTGTTGCTCCGGCAGCCTCAAACCAGCGGCCTTGAGCACCTTGTGGGTCAGGCTCTTGTCCTGGCACAACGTCATGCTGATGGCGCTGGTCAGGTCGCTGAGGGATTCGCGGCAGCGCACCCGGCGGCCACCGTGGCTCAAGGTGAACAGCCCGGCTTGGGCGTCGTCCACCTGTACGTCGATCCCGCGCCGATGGGCTTCCTCGACGATGATCCGCGCATAGGGATTGAACTCCGCTTGCGGGCCGGGGCCGAGGAACAGCGGCTGGTTGATGCCGTTCTTGCGCTTGATGGCGAAGGTGGTCAGCGCGCGAAAGCCGAGCTTGGCGTAGAGACTTTTCGCCTGGCGGTTGTCGTGCAGCACCGACAGGTCGAGGTAGCTCAGGCCACGGCTCATGAAGTGTTCGATCAAGTGGCGCACCAGCACTTCGCCCACGCCAGGGCGGGTGCATTGCGGGTCCACCGCCAGGCACCAGAGGCTGCAGCCGTTCTCCGGGTCGTTGAAGGCTTTGTGGTGGTTCAGGCCCATCACGCTGCCAATCACCGCGCCGCTGTCTTCATCCTCGGCCAGCCAATACACCGGGCCGCCTTGATGACGTGGCGTCAGCAGTGCCGGGTCCACCGGCAACATGCCGCGCCCCTGATACAGCTGGTTCACCGCTTGCCAGTCTGTCTCGCTCTGCACCCGGCGAATCCGAAAGCCGCGAAACACCCGGGTCGCCGGACGATAGTCGGTGAACCACAGGCGCAAGGTGTCGGACGGGTCGAGAAACAACTGCTGCGGATCAATCCCGAGGATCTGTTGTGGCGCTGCCACATACAACGCGATATCCCGTTCGCCGGGTTGCTCGTTGAGCAACTCCAGGGCCAGGCTCGCCGGGTCCGGGAACGTGTGGCCGATCAGCAGCCGGCCCCAACCGCAATGCACGGCAATCGGCGTGGGGTCCAGTGCGCTGCCGTCTTCGGCTAAGCGGGCTTGCAGGCGCTCGTAGGAGGGCGCCTGGCCCCGCAGCAAGCGTTGGCTGTAAGCCGTGGCATGAGGTTTCATGAATCAGATTCCTTGTTCGCTGAGCCACAGGTTCAGCGCCGCCAGTTGCCACAGCTTGGAGCCGCGCAACGGGGTCAATTGGCCTTGGGGATCGGTGAGCAGGCGGTCGAGCATCGCCGGGTTGAACAGGCCGCGATCCTGGCTCGGGTCCAGCAACAGGTCGCGCACCCAGTTCAAGGTGTCACCCTGCAAATGCTTGAGGCCGGGCACCGGGAAATAGCCTTTCTTGCGGTCGATGACTTCGCTCGGGATCACCCGGCGCGCGGCTTCCTTGAGCACTTGCTTGCCGCCGTCCGGCAGTTTGAATTTGCCGGGCACGCGGGCCGACAGTTCTACCAGGCGATAGTCGAGAAACGGCGTACGCGCTTCCAGGCCCCAGGCCATGGTCATGTTGTCGACGCGCTTGACCGGGTCATCCACCAGCATCACGGTGCTGTCCAGGCGCAGGGCTTTGTCCACTGCGGCATCGGCGCCGGGCTGGGCGAAATGCTCACGCACGAAGTCACCGGCGGCGTCATTCGCTGTCAGCCATTTCGGCGCGACCGTGGCGGCGTAGTCGTCGTAGCTGCGGTCGAAGAACGCATCGCGGTACGCGGCATACGGATCGCTGGCGCCGTCCACTTGCGGGTACCAGTGGTAGCCGGCGAACAACTCGTCCGCGCCCTGGCCGCTCTGCACCACTTTGCAGTGCTTGGCGACTTCCCGGGACAGCAGGTAGAAGGCGATGCAGTCATGGCTGACCATCGGCTCGCTCATGGCGCGGAACGCCGCCGGCAACTGCTCGATGATTTCGCTTTCGGCGATACGCAGTTGGTGGTGCCGGGTGCCGTAATGCTTGGCGATCAAGTCCGAATACTGGAACTCATCGCCGCGCTCGCCACCGGCGTCTTCAAAGCCGATGGAGAAGGTCGACAGGTCCTGCACGCCGACTTCCCGCAACAGGCCCACCAGCATGCTGGAGTCGACACCGCCGGAAAGCAGCACGCCCACGTCCACTGCCGCCCGCTGACGAATCGCCACGGCTTCGCGGGTGCTGTCGAGCACACGGTCGGTCCAGTCTTCGAGCGTCAGGTTGGCTTCATCGGCGTGGGGGCCGTAGGGCAGGGTCCACCAGGTTTTCTGTTCAGTCTTGCCATCGGCGTCGATGCGCATCCACGACGCGGGCGGCAGTTTTTCAATGCCCGCCAGCAAGGTGCGCGGCGCAGGCACCACGGCGTGGAAATTCAGGTAGTGATTGAGGGCCACCGGATCGAGGATCGGGTTGATATCGCCGCCCTTGAGCAGCGCCGGCAATGCCGAAGCAAAACGCAGGCGCTGGCCGGTGCGCGACAGGTACAGCGGCTTCACCCCGAGGCGGTCACGCGCGATAAACAGGCGCTGGGCATCGCGCTCCCAGATGGCGAAGGCGAACATCCCGTTGAGCTTGGGCAGCAAGGCTTCGCCCCAGGCGTGGTAGCCCTTGAGCAGCACTTCGGTGTCACCACCGGAATAGAAGGCGTAGCCCAGGGCTTCCAGCTCTTCACGCAATTCCGGGAAGTTATAGATCGCGCCGTTGAACGCCAGGGACAGGCCCAGTTGGGCGTCGACCATCGGTTGGGCAGAGCCGTCCGACAGGTCCATGATTTTCAGGCGTCGATGGCCCAGGGCAATCGGCCCTTGGGCATGGAAGCCCCACGCGTCAGGACCGCGTGGCGCCAGGTGATGGGTGATTCGTTCCACCGCTGCCAGGTCGGCAGGTTGGTGATCGAAACGTAACTCTCCAGCTAATCCGCACATAAATTCCTTACCGGTTTTTCCGTTGGGGAGGGATAGAAATGCAGCCGCCAAAACAGCGGGTACCCAGAGACTGACCCGGGTAAATTGTGGGAGTTTTAGAACAATACGTTATAAGGCAATGAGCCTTGACGGGCTGTGGGCCCGTCTTGGCCCTCAGGATTTGCTTGGGTTGCCGCGAATCAGAGCGCGCAGCGCGAAGCGATTGGGGTGGCAGGCTTCGCTGACACTGCGCGGCAGCGGCAGCGGCTCATCGTCGAGCCAGGCGGCCAGCAGCTCTGCGCAGAGGGGCGCGGTGACCAGCCCGCGTGAGCCATGGCCACTGTTGATATATAGGCCGTGCAGCCACGGGCACGGTGCATCGGGGATGTGCCGGGCGTCTTTGCTGAGGGCGGCGTAGGTGTGATCAAACGTCTCGCGTTCCGCCAGCGGCCCGACGATCGGCAAGTAGTCCGGGCTGGTGCAGCGGAACGCGGCGCGGCCTTCGAGCTGTTCGGGTGCCAGGCTGTCGGCGCCCAGGCGTTGCAGCAGGTCGGGGGAGATTTCCCGCAGCATCTCGAGGTTGCCCACGTGCTCGGCCACGGTGGGCGTAAGGTCGTCGCTCTTGAAGTCAAAACTGGCGCCGAGGGTATGCTCGCCCAGGCGTGGCGGGGCGACGTAACCCTCGGCGCACACCACCGTGGCCAACGCCTGGCTTTGCGCCGTTTGCGGCAGCCGGGTGATTTGCCCGCGGATGCGTTTGAGGGGGAGGTCAGCGCTGAAGGAAAACCGCTTGATCTCGGCGGCACCGGCCAGCACCACCACACTGGCTTGCGCCAGAACCGTATCGCCCTGCAGCGCCTGCCACTCACCGTCCACCTGTTTGAGCTCAAGGGCGTCATGGTGCTGCAGCACCTCGATCAGCGGATGCCTGGCTTGCCACTGGCACAGCGCGGGCGGGTGTACCCAGCCGCCCTCGGGGAAGAACAAGCCCCCGTGCTCCAGGGTTATCCCGGCTCGCGCCTGGGCCTGTTGTTGATCCAGCACGTGCAACAACTCCGGCGCAAAAGCACTGGCCAACTGTGCCTGGCGCTCGGCCTCCTTGGCATTGAAGGCCAGTTGCAGCACGCCGCAGCCATCCCAGTCCACGCCACGTTGCAGATGCTCCAGCAGGCGCCGCGTATGGCTGAAGCCGCTGAGAATCAACTGCGAAAGTGCTGTGCCGTGGGCTGAAAGCTTGAGGTACAACACCCCTTGCGGGTTGCCGGAGGCTTCCTGGGCGAGCGCTGCGTGGCGTTCCAGCAAGCTGACGCGCCAGCCGCGTGCCGCCAGGCTGGCTGCCGTGGCGCAACCGGCCAGGCCACCGCCGATGACGAGGGCGTGGCGTTCACCGGCGACGGCAGGCGGGCGCGCAAACCAGGGTTTTGCCGCGGCCGGTGCGGGCGTTTCAGTGGGCCAACCGAGAAACTCACCCCGCAGGATTTCCCACTTGTGGCCGATGCCCGGGGTGCGCTTCATCTTGAACCCGGCTGCATTGATCAACCTGCGCACCCAGCCGGTGCTGGTAAAGGTGCTGATGGTCGAGCCCGGCGCCGCCAGCCGTGCCAGTTCAGCGAACAGCTCGGCGGTCCACATATCGGGGTTTTTGGCCGGGGCAAAACCGTCGAGGAACCAGGCGTCGACCTGTGCGTCCAGTTGGGGCAATTGCTCCAGCGCATCGCCGATCAACAGCGTCAGGGTGACGCGACCGTTATCCAGCACCAGCCGCTGAAAACCCTGATGGATCGCGATGTACTGCGCCAATAGTTGTTCGGCGAACGCTGCAAGTTCCGGCCAGAGGGCGAGGGCGCGTTGCAGGTCGGCGTGGCTCAGCGGGTACTTTTCCACGCTGATAAAGTGCAGGCGCGCGCCCGGCACCGCGTGTTGTTCGAACAACTGCCAGGCGCACAGGAAATTCAACCCGGTGCCGAAGCCGGTCTCACCAATCACCAACCGCCCACCCACCGGCAGCGCAGCAAAACGTTCCTGCAAACGGTTCTGCTCGAGGAACACATAGCGGGTTTCTTCAAGGCCCGACTTGTCGGAGAAGTACACGTCGTCGAACACCCGCGAGTGCGGGCGACCTTGGTCATCCCAGTCGAGCTGGGCGTGGGATACGGGGTTCATGGGCGGCTCATAAATACGGCAGGCAAAGGCAAGGCGGCCATTCTAGCTGATCAACAGGGTTGTCATTGATCCATGACAATCGGGTGTGGAATTTCCTCCGGCGCAGCACCGTCCAATCCGCTAGTCTTGCCTCATTCTGGAACGGAGCCGCCCATGTTCGAATCTGCCGAAATCGGTCACGCCATCGACAAAGAAACCTACGACGCCGAAGTGCCGGCCTTGCGCGAAGCGCTGCTGGAAGTGCAGTACGAACTGCAGCAGCAGAAGCGCTTCCCGGTGATCATCCTGATCAATGGCATCGAAGGCGCCGGCAAGGGCGAAACCGTCAAACTGCTGAATGAGTGGATGGACCCGCGCCTGATCGAAGTGCGCACCTTCGACCAGCAGACCGACGAAGAACTGGCCCGCCCACCGGCCTGGCGCTACTGGCGCCAGCTGCCGGCGAAAGGTCGCATGGGGGTCTTTTTTGGCAACTGGTACAGCCAGATGCTGCAGAGTCGCGTCCACGGCGAGATCAAGGATGCGCGGCTCGACCAGGCCATCGCCGGTGCCGAGCGCCTGGAAAAGATGCTGTGTGACGAAGGCGCGCTGATCTTCAAGTTCTGGTTTCACCTCTCCAAGAAGCAAATGAAATCCCGCCTCAAGGCCTTGCAGGACGACCCACTGCACAGCTGGCGCATCAGTCCGTTGGACTGGCAGCAGTCAAAGACCTACGACAAGTTCGTGCATTTCGGTGAGCGAATCCTGCGCCGCACCAGCCGTGACTATGCGCCGTGGTACGTGATCGAAGGTGTCGATGCGCATTACCGTGGGCTGACCGTTGGCAAGATCCTGCTGGAAGGCCTGCAAAATGCGTTGAAAGTGTCCAAGGCTAAAACCAGTGGCATGAACCCGGCGCCGCTGCCGTCGGCGGTTGACCAGATGAGCCTGCTGAACAGCCTGGACATGAGCCTGAGCCTTGAAAAGGACGATTACGAAGAACAACTGATTACCGAGCAGGCGCGGTTTTCCGGGCTGATGCGCGACAAGCGTATGCGCAAGCACGCGTTGGTGACGGTATTCGAAGGCAACGACGCGGCGGGCAAGGGCGGTGCGATCCGCCGCGTGGCGGCAGCCCTCGATCCCCGGCAGTACCACATCGTACCGATTGCCGCGCCCAGCGAAGATGAGCGCGCCCAGCCTTACCTGTGGCGTTTCTGGCAGAAAATTCCGGCGCGGGGCATGTTCACCGTGTTCGACCGCTCCTGGTACGGCCGGGTGCTGGTGGAACGCATCGAAGGCTTCTGCACGCCGACGGACTGGATGCGCGCCTACGGCGAGATCAACGACTTTGAAGAGCAACTGCGGGATGCCGGGGTGATCGTGGTCAAGTTCTGGCTGGCGATCGACAAGCAGACGCAGTTGGAGCGGTTCCAGGCCCGCGAGGAAATCCCGTTCAAACGCTTCAAGATCACCGAGGACGACTGGCGCAACCGCGACAAGTGGGACGACTACCGGGCGGCGGTGGGTGACATGGTGGACCGCACCAGCACCGAGATCGCCCCGTGGACGCTGGTCGAGGCGAATGACAAGCGCTGGGCGCGGGTGAAGGTGTTGCGCACCATCAACCGGGCGCTGGAGGAAGCGTTCGACAAGACAGACAAGCATGACAAGAAGGGCAAGAAGAAGTAGCGCCATGCTTTTGCATACGCGGGATGAATGATTGTCGCGGTTGAAGAGGGCGGGATCTATGCTCGGTCCATCTCTCAACAACCCCAACAATAGAGGTAGCCCATGCGTGAAGTAGTGATCGTCGACAGCGTGCGAACCGGTCTGGCCAAGTCCTTTCGCGGCAAGTTCAACCAGACCCGTCCCGATGACATGGCTGCCCATTGCGTCAACGCGCTGCTGACCCGCAACGGCATCGACCCGGCCACGGTCGAGGATTGCATCGTCGGTGCCGGCTCCAACGAAGGTGCCCAGGGTTACAACATTGGCCGCAATGTGGCGGTGTTGTCGCAACTGGGCACCGGTACGGCGGGCATGACCCTCAACCGTTTCTGTTCCTCGGGCTTGCAGGCGATCGCCATTGCGGCCAACCAGATTGCTTCCGGTTGCAGCGACATCATTGTGGCCGGCGGGGTTGAGTCCATCAGTTTGACCATGAAAAGCGTGAACACCGATAACCTGATCAATCCGTTGCTCAAGGAGCAGGTGCCGGGCATCTATTTTCCCATGGGGCAGACCGCGGAAATTGTTGCGCGGCGGTATCACGTGAGTCGTGAAGAGCAGGATTTGTATGCGCTGCAAAGCCAGCAGCGTACGGCCCAGGCCCAGGCTGACGGGTTGTTCGATGATGAAATTGTGCCGATGGCGGTGAAGTACAAGGTTGAGGACAAGAACACCGGGGCGGTGCAGGTGTTGGATGGGGTAGTGGACCGTGATGATTGCAATCGTCCGGATACTACCTTGGCCAGTCTTGCGGGGTTGAAGCCGGTGTTTGCCGAGGATGGGTCGGTGACGGCGGGGAATTCGTCGCAGTTGTCTGATGGGGCTTCCATGACACTGGTGATGAGCCTGGAGAAGGCCCTGGAATTGGGGCTGAAGCCGAAGGCGTTTTTCCGTGGGTTTACGGTGGCGGGGTGTGAGCCGGATGAGATGGGGATTGGGCCGGTGATTTCGGTGCCCAAGTTGCTCAAGGCTCGGGGGCTGACGGTGGCGGATATTGATTTGTGGGAGCTGAATGAGGCGTTTGCTTCGCAGTGTCTGTATGCGCGTAATCGGCTGGAAATTGATAATGCCAAGTACAACGTCAACGGTGGGTCGATTTCCATTGGTCACCCGTTTGGGATGACGGGGTCGCGGCAGGTGGGGCACCTGGTGCGTGAGTTGCAGCGGCGGAAGGTGCGTTACGGCATCGTTACCATGTGCGTTGGGGGTGGGATGGGGGCTACTGGGTTGTTTGAGGCGGTGCGGTAGGTTGGGAGGTTGGGGGTATATCCGTTATTTAGGTAACGGCCACCTAGGGTTCCGCTCTTACAGCGGGTCACTTTTGAAAAGCGCAAAAGTAACCAAAACGCTTTGCCCCGCCTGTCGGCGCCTCGCTAGGGCTCGG
>NZ_JAXCIS010000063.1:0-15467 GCF_034044025.1 Pseudomonas sp. SED1 | reverse complement strand
AGCCCAACGGGGGACAAGCCCCCTCGCCACAAAAGCCAATCGCCAAAGTTTTCCCGCTTTTACCCCTTAATCACCCCAATCAATAGTGCTATCCAGTACGCTGTTCACTCCATATTATCCACATCATAAATTCCTTTCTGATGGAGTGCTCCCATGCCTGTCCAAGCCTTGTTCAAACCGTTCCAGCTCGGCGCACTGCAACTGCCGACACGCGTGGTGATGGCGCCGATGACCCGTTCGTTCTCCCCGGGCGGCGTGCCTAACTCCAAAGTGATCGAGTACTACCGCCGCCGCGCCGCTGCCGGTGTCGGCCTGATCATCACCGAAGGCACCGTGGTCGGTCACCCCGCCTCCAACGGCTACCCGAACGTCCCGCATTTCTACGGTGAGGCCGCCCTGGCCGGCTGGAAGAAAGTGGTCGACGCCGTACATGCCGAAGGCGGCAAGATCGTCCCGCAACTGTGGCATGTGGGCAGCGTACGGCGCATCGGCACCGAGCCGGATGCCAGCGTGCCAGCTTACGGCCCGACCGAAAAACTCAAGGACGGCAACGTCGTCGTCCACGGCATGACCGTGCAAGACATCAAGGACGTGATCGCCGCGTTCGCCCAAGCCGCCAAGGATGCCCAGAGCATCGGCATGGACGGCGTGGAAATCCACGGCGCACACGGTTACCTGGTGGACCAGTTCTTCTGGGAAGGCACCAACCTGCGCACCGACGAATACGGCGGCAGCCTGGCCAACCGTTCGCGCTTTGCCATCGAATTGATCCAGGCCATCCGCGCTGCCGTGGGCCCGGACTTCCCGATCATCTTGCGTTTTTCCCAGTGGAAGCAGCAGGACTACACTGCGCGTCTGGTGCAAACCCCGCAAGCGCTGGGTGAATTCCTCAAGCCGCTGTCTGACGCCGGCGTGGATATTTTCCACTGCTCCACCCGCCGTTTCTGGGAGCCGGAATTCGAAGGCTCCGAACTGAACCTGGCTGGCTGGACCCGCAAGCTTACCGGCAAGCCGACCATCACTGTGGGCAGCGTCGGCCTGGATGGTGAGTTCCTGCAGTTCATGGTCAACACCGACAAGGTCGCGCAACCGGCCAGCCTGGAAAACCTGCTGGAACGCCTGAACAACGACGAGTTTGATCTGGTGGCGGTTGGCCGTGCGTTGCTGGTGGATCCGGATTGGGCGCTCAAAGTGCGCGAAGGGCGTGAGGGCGACATCTTGCCGTTTAGTCGTGAGGCGTTGACGACCCTTGTTTGAGCGCGATTCTGCGCTTTCACCAAGGTTTCTGACAGGAAGCCGGATACCCGGCTCCCTGTGATTTTCAGGTCGTAAATGAGCCATCTACCCCCATAGTGGGGATGTCATGAGGTTTACGTAAAAGGGCGCCGGCCTGTGAGTGCGGACGGTTGGCGCTCGGAATAACTGTCATAGGCGGAATTCGCCTGGTGTGCAGGCATGAATCGCGATTGTGACGATTGCTCGTCGGCTTGAAGGCTGTGATTGCGCAACAGCGGTTGCTGGTTGTTTCTGCTGAGGTGAGCAGGGTATCCGCCGTTTTCAGGCCGTGGGCGTGCGGGATTTGCGCCGTAGTCGGGTTGCGGGCGTGCGGGATTTGCGCCGTAGTCGGGTTGCGGGCGTGCGGGATTTGCGCCGTAGTCGGGTTGCGGGCGTGCGGGATTTGCGCCGTAGTCGGGTTGCGGGCGTGCGGGATTCGCGCCGTAGTCGGGCCGTGGGCGTGCAGGATTCCCGCTGCCGGGTTGCGCAGGGCGAGCGGGTGAGCACTTGGAACGTCTGCCGCGATCATCCGGCGGTGCGGGTTGCCAGGCGTTTCCACTCGGTTGGGTATCCTGTCGGTCCCACCCTGACATTGGCTGTTTGCCGGAAGGCTGTTGCGCTTGCGTGGGGTTTTCAAAGCGAGTAACGCTGGCAGGGTTTGATACGTGATTCAGTATAAACATCGTTGATCTCTATATTGGGTTGTTGCTTATAGATTTCCCCGCTTGTTTTGGGATTTTTCCCATGCCCAAGCTGGCGCCTCTTTGATAAGTAGGCGTCACTTGGGTGGGTAACCCGTAAGGTCGCGTTCCCGATATATTCAGTCATGAAACTGCGTTTTTCGGTGCGGCTGAGGCTTTTTTTCAGGGCAGGCCGCGTAACTCAGGGGATAGCAGAACGAGTTGGTAAAGTTGCTGACTTTCCTTGTCGTCTAATCATCGCGTCACAGGTGCAGGTGTAACGGGCAAGTGGGCCCCACACACACCTCGTAACTGAATCTCAAACTGTTCGACAATCGCTGGCCAACCCTGACGGCTGGCGTGTTGTCGGGCATTGAGCCGCACCCGCCTTAAACTCTCGCGCTCTTCCAACAGCCAGTTCGCGGCATCGCAAAACGCCTCCTCATCCCCCGGCATTGCCAGCACGCCACTGTAGCCATGGCGAATATGCTGGGTCGCGGCCGCCTGGTCGTACGCCACCACACCCAACCCTGACGCCATGGCTTCCAGCACCACGTTGCCGAAGGTTTCAGTCAGGCTGGGGAACAGGAACACATCCCCGGACGCATAATGCCGGGCCAGTTCTTCACCGCGCAGGGTGCCGCAGAAAATCGCCTCCGGCAGTTCCTTTTCCAGCATCGCCCGTTGTGGGCCGTCACCGACGATGATCAGTTTCATCTGGCGCAGTGGGTAGGTGTCCTGCAGCGTTTCAAAGCAGCGCTTGAGCAACCCGAGGTTTTTTTCCTGGGCCAGGCGGCCCACATGCAGCACCGCAGTTTGCTCACTGGTCAGTGCCCAACTTTCACGCAGCGCATTGTCGCGTTTGGCCGGATGAAACAGCTGGCTGTCGACACCGCGCGCAAGCATGCCCAGGCGCTCGAAGTGGCGGCGCTCGAGCTCCATGCGTTGGCTGGCGCTGGGCACCAGGGTCAGGGTCGAACGGTTATGGAACCAGCGCAGATAGTGGGTCAACACCCGGTTCAACATGCCCAGGCCGTACTGGTTGGAGTACTGCTGGAAGTTGGTATGGAAACCGCTCACCACGCTGATCCCCAAGCGCCGCGCCGCCCTGAGTGCGGACAAACCCAACGGCCCTTCGGTGGCGATGTACAGCACATCCGGGCGCTGGCGGGTCCAGCGCCGCAACAACTTGTGCATCGACGACTGGCCCCATTGCAGCCCCGGATAACCCGGCAACGGCCAACCCCGGCAAAGCATCAGGCCGTCGTCGCTGGGCCGGCTCTGGTCGCTGCCCTGGCGCGGGCGAACCAGTTCGACTTGATGCCCGCGCGCGCGCAAACCGTCACACAGGCGGCCAAGGGTATTGGCCACCCCGTTGATCTCGGGCGGGAAGGTTTCGGTAATCAGGGTGATGTGGAGCGAAGCTGTCGTCATGACCCACAGTGTCGGTGTGGGCCATGTCGTCATTGTGTCTTTTGGATGATGGATTTGTGACGGCTCAGGCCTTTTTAACGGCCATCGCCTCGGCGCCTTGCTCACGCACCCAGAACAACGTCGCCCCGGCCACCGCCGCCGGCATCATCAGCAGGTTCACCACCGGCACCAGCAGCACCAGGTAAACGATGCCGCCAAAACTCATGCTCTGCCAGCGCTTCTGGCGCAGCCAGGCGAGCATTTCGTTCCAGCCCAGCTTGTGGTTGTCCGCCGGGTAGTCGATGTACTGGATCGCCATCATCCACACGCCGAACAGCAGCCACAGCGGCGCGGCCACCAGGTTGACCACCGGGATGAACGACAGGATAAACAGGCCGATGGCCCGTGGCAGGAAGTAGCCCAGTTTGCGCATTTCCCGGGCCAGGGTACGCGGGACCATGGCCGCCAGTTCGGCCCAGCTGAATGCCGGGAAGTCATCGGTGCCGCGCACCACCACTTCGACTTTTTCCGACAGAAAGCCGTTGAACGGCGCGGCGATGATATTGGCGAGCATGGTGAAGGTGAAAAACACCATCAGCACCACCAGCACCACGAATAAAGGCCACAGCAGATAATTGAGAAAGCTCAGCCAACTCGGCAGCGTCGGCATCAGCGTGTCGACCCACAGGCTGAACTGATGGCCGGCGAAGTAGATCAATCCGACGAACAGGATCAGGTTGATCGCCAGTGGCAGCAGCACAAACAGGCGCAAGCCAGGGCTGAGTACCAGTTTGAGGCCTTCGCGCAGGTACTGTGGGCCTGAAAGAACGGGGGCGGGCATGGATAACTCCGGGCAATGGGGGCGAACGCGCCGACCTTACCGGCTTTGGGAGTACCGGGAAAGCACGGCCCGCGTCGCGACATTAACGGTAACAAAGGTGTCGATTAATAGAGGGCACGGGATAGAGACCACCTATGAGCTGGATTGTTATTCCGTATTTCCTTAATCTTGCCTCCCTCTATACGCTGCACCCATTATTTTCAGGATCTGCGAGTTCAAGCCTTCCCCAAGTGCTTCGCGGTCCTTTTTTATTCCAGCCGTTCTGTAGTCCGGGCGGTCGATAGGAGTGAGTCATGTCTGATACCCGTCATTCGCGAGTGATTATTCTCGGTTCCGGCCCTGCCGGTTACAGCGCTGCCGTCTACGCTGCCCGCGCCAACCTCAAGCCGCTGCTGATCACCGGCATGCAAGCGGGCGGTCAGTTGACCACCACCACCGAAGTCGACAACTGGCCAGGCGACGTTCACGGCCTGACCGGCCCGGTGCTGATGGAACGCATGAAAGAACACGCCGAGCGTTTCGAAACCGAAATCGTGTTTGATCACATCAACGCGGTCGACTTCTCGAAAAAGCCATACAGCCTGACCGGCGACAGCGGTGTGTACACCTGTGACGCGCTGATCATCGCCACCGGCGCCAGCGCTCGTTACCTGGGCCTGCCGTCGGAAGAAGCGTTCATGGGCAAGGGTGTTTCCGCCTGCGCGACCTGCGACGGTTTCTTCTACCGCAACAAGCCAGTGGCTGTGGTCGGTGGCGGCAACACCGCGGTGGAAGAGGCGCTGTACCTGGCCAACATCGCCAGCACTGTGACCCTGGTTCACCGCCGCGAGACCTTCCGCGCCGAGAAGATCCTGATCGACAAGCTGCATGCCCGCGTGGCCGAAGGCAAGATCATCCTCAAGCTCAACGCCACCCTGGATGAAGTCCTGGGCGACAACATGGGCGTGACCGGTGCTCGCCTGAAGAACAACGACGGCAGCTTCGACGAACTGAAAGTCGACGGCGTGTTCATCGCCATCGGCCACACCCCGAACACCTCGTTGTTCGAAGGCGTGCTGGATGCAAAAGACGGTTACCTGATTGTGCAGGGCGGCCGTGAAGGCAACGCGACGGCCACCAACATCGAAGGTATCTTCGCTGCCGGTGACGTGGCTGACCACGTCTACCGCCAGGCGATCACCTCCGCTGGGGCTGGCTGCATGGCGGCACTGGATGCCGAGCGTTACCTCGACGGTTTGAAAGACGCTGCGTTCTAAACCGCTGAAACAAAAAAACCGGCTGCGAGGCCGGTTTTTTTACGTCTGCGATTTATGCAACACCGCAGCTCAAATGTGGGAGCGGGCTTGCTCGCGAATGCAGAGTGTCAGGCAATACATCGGGTGACTGATACACCGCATTCGCGAGCAAGCCCGCTCCCACATTTTGATCTATGCCTGACTCAGGATTTGCGGGTCAGTGGCTGTGCGGCAAACTTCACACCCGCCAACCCATGCTCGATCAGCGCACGAATGTTGCCGTGGTCACTGCCTTCAGGCGTGGCCAGCACGGAACGGTAATGCTCGCCAAACGCCAACAGCGCTTCCTGGTCGCTAAAGCCTTCCAGCAGTGCGAGGCCCAGGGTCTTGCACGATCCTTCGTTCTGCCCGGCGGCGTTTTCCACGCTGGCGTTGGTGAAGGGTTGTGGCTGGTAGTCGTAACCGGCGGCAACAAAAGCCAGGGTGTCGGCGAAAGCGTGTTCGCCGCTGTTGAGGCTGGCGCGCAGGGTGTTCAGGTCAGTCATGGGTTTTTCCTTTGGCGAATGCCGCTTGCTGTTCGGCACTGGCTTCTTGCTGGTATTGGGCTTTCCACTCGGCGTACGGCATGCCGTACACCACTTCACGGGCGTCATCGAGGCTCAGCTCAATCTGGCGCTCGTCGGCCTCGGCCTTGTACCACTTGGACAAGCAGTTGCGGCAGAAGCCCGAGAGGTTCATCAGGTCGATGTTCTGCACATCCTTGCGGCTGTCCAGGTGGGCTACCAGTCGGCGAAAGGCGGCGGCTTCGAGTTCGAGGCGTTGTTGATCGTTCATGGTACTCACTGCAAAGGTAAGGGTTAGCGACTGGCCGCCAGGGTGATCGACACCGATTCGGCAAAACGCAACGCATGGGGCTTGTCGACTTCGACTTCGGCGTACAGCACCGACGTATTGCTCATCACCAGGTCGAGGATCTCCTGGGTCAGGCGCTCCAGCAGGGCGAAGCGGTTGCCTTCCACATGGGCGATGATCGCCTTGGTGATGGTGCGGTAGTTCAGCGCGTGGTCGATGTCGTTGTCGCGTACGGCTTCCTGGGCGGCATACAGGATGGTCAGGTTGATCAAGACATCCTGCTTGTTGAGGATTTCATCCTCGTTGATCCCGATAAACGTGCGCAGGCACAGGTCTTTGACCCGGATGCGCGCCATGCCTGGCTGAAGTTGTGGCATTGCTACTTGCTCCGTCCAATCAGTTGCAGGAACTCCATGCGCGTGGTGTTCGACTCGCGGAACGCGCCGAGCATCACCGAGGTGTTCATGGTTGAATTCTGTTTTTCCACGCCGCGCATCATCATGCACATGTGCTTGGCCTCGATCACTACCGCCACACCTGCTGCTTGAGTGACTTCCTGGATAGCGTCGGCGATTTCCCGCGTGAGATTCTCCTGGATCTGCAGGCGCCGGGCGAACATGTCGACGATCCGCGCCAGCTTCGACAGGCCGAGGACCTTGCCGGTCGGAATATAGGCCACATGGGCCTTGCCGATAAAGGGCAGCAGGTGATGCTCGCACAGCGAATACAGCTCGATGTCCTTGAGGATCACCATCTCGTCGTTGTCGGAGGCGAAGAGCGCACCGTTGACGATTTCCTCCAGGTTCTGCTCGTAACCATGACACAGGTACTGCATGGCCTTGGCGGCCCGCTTCGGCGTGTCGAGCAAACCTTCGCGCTCCGGGTCTTCGCCCAGGCCCTTGAGGATCTCGCGGTAATGGTGGGGCAGGGACAAAGTCATACAACATCCTCGCAAACGGCTTACTTGATATGCCGCCCGCCGTTGACGGTCAGGGTGGTACCGGTGACATACGGGTTATCCAGCAGGTAACGCACGCTCTGGTAAATCACCTCGGGGCCGGGTTCGATACCCAGTGCCGCTTTGGCCAGGACCTTGGCGCGGTAGGCCGCGTCGTCGCCCTCGTTGAACATCACCATCGCCGGGGCAATGCCGTTCACCTTGATTGTCGGTGCAAGTTGCGCGGCAAACGACAAGGTCAGGCTGTCGAGCCCGGCCTTGGTGGCGCAGTAGGCAATGTGCTGGCGGCTGCCCTTGCGGGTCACGTCATCGCTGATGTGCACGATATCCGCAGGCGTGGAGCTTTGCAGCAGGTAAGCACAATGCAGGTTGATCAGGTACGGCGCAAGCATGTGCACGCTGAACATGTCGGTAAAGGCGCGGCTCTCGTCCCCGGGCGTTTCCGCCTCCCAGGCCGACGCATTATGGATGATCGCGCGCAGGCTCTGGGTGTGCGTCTTCAGCTCGTCGATGAAGGCGAGAATACCTGCCTCGCAGGAAAAGTCGGCAAACACGCCAATCGCACCGCGCTCGCGCAGGGTCTGCACGCCGGGACGTTCGCTGCGGTAACTGAAAATCACCGGCTGCCCTTCGTCCAGCAGGCGCAGGGCGCAATGCAGGCCGACACGTTGGCCGGCACCGGTGATCAGGATCGGGGCGGGAGTTGAAGACATGGGAAGCTCGAATCGCTGGCAGGCTAAAACTATACCAGCGCGCGGCCTCCCTTGTACTCAAGCAGCGGCTTCGGTGGCCTTTACCCGGGCCGGAGCCGGATGCAGCCAGCTGGCCAGCAGGTGGGTCGACAACGGAATAAAGAAGTAAACCATCAGCGGCGTCAGCGCGAGGGTGCTGACCAGCACACGGCTCAACAAACCCAACTCACTGAGCAGCGGCTCAAGGCCGAAGTTGAACAGCAGCGACACCGGGAAAAACGCCAGCCAGATGGCCACGGCCTGCTTCCAGCGTGGCGGTCGTGCGGCGGCGGCGCCAAACCAGCCGTCGATACCGCGTACACGATGCTCCGAGGGCGCAGCAAAAAGCTCACTGCCACGACCGAGCCATGCACCACGAGACGCGGAAAACTCCCAGGCATGCAGGGTCTTTTCGTCGGCGAAGCGGAAAATAATCTGGAATTCATCATCGTTGGGCGGCGGGGCAAGCACGCCGGAGCCCAGGTAACCGGGAAAGTCCGTGGCCAATTGCTCGCCTTCGCGCAGCCAGGCCATCAACTCTTCATAACGACCCTTGGCCACGCGGCGCGCAACCATCAGGGTGACGGGGGAGGTAGACATTGTGTATCTCCATAAGGATCAGGTGCGCTTGGCCGGGTAGGTGGCGCACGAACGAAGCTGCGGGGTAAGCAGCCACGTTGAAAAAACAGGCAAGGATTATTCCTGTTTTGAAAAAATACACCAGCGGCATTGGTCGGCTGGCCGAAGACCTTGAAACGGACAGCTGTATGGGCGTTAAATGGGATCCAAATTCCTCACGGTGTTTTTAGTGCGCTGATGTCTGTAATGACTGCTCCATCCCCTGATATGACGCTTGGCAACCCCGCCGATTCCGACGAGTTGTTCCCGATTCGTGAAGTGGCAAGATTGACAGGCATCAACCCCGTCACCCTACGTGCCTGGGAACGTCGGTATGGGCTGATCCAGCCGGTTCGCACCGAAAGCGGGCACCGCCTGTATTCGCGCACCGATATCGACACCGTTCATCGTATTCTTGACTGGATCGAACGCGGTGTGGCGGTGAGCAAGGTGGGGAAAATCCTCGCCCGGGATGATCAGCAAGTCGAAGTTGCAGCCGTCGCACCCGCCGGTGCGGAACATGAATGGAGCCAATGGCAGCAACAGTTGCGAACGGCCGTCGGTGCCTTCGACGATCGGCAACTGGACCGGTTGTATGGCCAAATTTTCGCAGCCTACCCGGTGAGCGTGGTTTTCCAGGACATCCTGATGCCGCTCTGGCAGCAGTTATTGCGTCACCAGGGACTTTTTGGCCAGACCAGCGAATGGCTGTTTTTTGATGGGTTCCTGCGCAGCCGCACCTGGAAACGCCTGCAAACCGGCTGCGCCTCTGCGGCGCCGCGGGTGCTGCTGGCGGCCATCGCGGGAGAATGTCGGGAGCTGGAATTGCTCGTCGCAGGCCTGCTGATGAGCGGTGACGAATTAGCGGTCAAGGTCTTGGCCGTGGGCCAGCCGATGGATGAATTGACACTCGTCTGTGAAAAAACCAA
The DNA here is from genome assembly GCF_034044025.1 of Pseudomonas sp. SED1. NCBI lineage: Bacteria > Pseudomonadati > Pseudomonadota > Gammaproteobacteria > Pseudomonadales > Pseudomonadaceae > Pseudomonas > Pseudomonas sp. SED1. The sequence goes on along the minus strand of NZ_JAXCIS010000063.1, from coordinate 5,935 downwards.
GCCCCAAGCCCTTGTGGTGTTCTCCAATCACTCGCCCACCAGTGAGTTGCCCCGGCGCCTCGAGCGGCTTGCCCTGACCATCGACTGCCCGCTTTTGTTAGCCGGTGATGCGGCGGAATTGGCTCAGGAGCAACTGAAGGGGTCGCCGGTCGGATGCTTGGGCAATGAAGGGCGATTGATGCAGCGCCGCCTGCAGCAGTTTCTGCGCGGCGGCCTGGATACCTGAATTCAGGCGTGGACTTCGGGGTGGAACAAGCGATGTTGCTGCAGGATAAACTGGCGCAGGCGCTCGGTTTCATCCGCATCACTCTGGCTTAGGCGATAGGCGAACAACCCTCGGGCATTTTCCCGCTCCAGCGTGCCGCGTACCGAGATACGCTCATACCCGGACGGGCTGAACCACAGGGAAAAGGTTTTAGGCGCCTTGACCCGCCCGCGAATTTCCACCAGCAACCCTTTGAACGACACCTCATGCACCCACAGCGCACTCGGCTGCCCCTTGATATTTTCCAGCGGTACCGGCTCTTCAAGTGCCAGGCGCCACGGGCGAATCATCGGGCCGTCTTCGAAAATACTCGGCACACCCAGGCGCAAATGCACGGCATGAAACTCGTCTTCCACTAATTGCAGCGGAAAGGTCATTTGCTGGTTATCGAATTGTGCCTGGAGGGTGACATGGTCGTGAGCCGCCAAGCGGGTGAGCAAATCACGAATCTGCGCACCGCCATTGACCGTCAGGCTCGACGACGCATCCCGCACGTTCAGTTGCGGGTTGTGGTGCATGGTCTGAATAAAATCCAGCTCGTCCTGCGTCAAAAGCGCGTCGCGTTGCATTGATCTTGCTCAAGGAAAAGGTATTAAAACGCCATTATCTCTTTAAAGACCGCGTTTTCTAGTTTTTGTTAGATCCGCTCGTCGCCTTGAGTGCCTCAAGCTCCGCCTTTAGGTCCGCCAACTGGGCTTCCAATTGCGCGACACGCTGCTGGGCCTTGACCTGAGCGGTCACATCTTTCTGCACGCCGACAACGTAGGTCTGCTTGTCGGCCGGGTTGTAAACCGTCGATAACGACAGCTCATTCCAGAAGTGGGTGCCATCCTTACGGTAATTGCGCAGGATTTCCCGGCAGGGCTCACCGCTCTCCAAAGCTTCGCGAATCGCCATAAGCCCTGGCTGGTCACGGTCTCCCGATTGCATGAAGCGGCAATCCTGATAGAGGATTTCGTCGAGGGTGTAGCCGGTCATGCGCTCGAACGCCGGGTTTACGTAAATCAGTGGCATATCCTTGCCTTCGCGCTCGGCAATTACGATGCCGTCGTTGGAGGCGTTGATCACCAGTTGCATCAGCTTGGCGTTAATCATTGAGCGGTCCATGGCTTGTCTTCGGAATTCGCAGTTTAAGACATGCTGGCAGCCTTTCCACTGGCCCCAGCTGTTAATATCCCAGGCTTTTAGTCAGTTACAGGATCAGATTGATGAAAGTCGCCATCCTTTCCGGCTCGGTGTACGGCACGGCTGAAGAAGTCGCCCGTCACGCTGCAAGCATTCTCAACGCTGCCGGTTTCGACGCCTGGCACAACCCGCGTGCCACCTTGGCTGACGTGCAGGGCTTCGCGCCCGAGGCTTTTTTGGCGGTGACTTCCACCACCGGCATGGGCGAGTTGCCCGACAACCTGCAGCCGCTGTACTCGACCATCCGCGACCAATTGCCCGCTGCCTGGCGTGGCCTGCCGGGCGCGGTGATCGGCCTGGGCGACGCCAGCTATGGCGACACCTTCTGCGGCGGTGGCGAGCAAATGCGCGAGCTGTTTGCAGAGTTGGGCGTGCATGAAGTACTGCCGATGCTGCGCCTGGACGCCAGCGAAAGCGTGACCCCGGAGGCCGACGCCGAGCCATGGCTGGCGGAACTGGTCACTGCACTGCGCGGTTGACCGGGAATTCTCGCAACAATGCCAGCCAGGCCTGGGCGGCTTTCGACAGATAGGCGCCCTCACGCCAGATAAAGGCAATGTCCCAGCGCAGGTATTCCGGCGCCTTGAGCGTCAGACGTACCACCCCGGGCCGCACCAGGCCCCGGGCTACCACGCTGGGCAACAACACCACGCCTTGGCCGGCGGCCACCAATGCGGCGAGAAAATCCGCCTGGCCACTGCGCCCGCTTTCCTTCGGGGTAAAGCCCAGTTGCTGACAGGCTTGCAACAGGCGGTCGTTCAATACAAAACTACGTTGGTACATCAGGAACGGCGTGTCAGCCAATTCCTCCAGGCGGATTTGCGCGTTATCGGCCAGCGGGTGATCCATGGGCAGCAGGGCGTCCAGCGGCTCATCACAAAATGCCTGCCAGGCGAACGCCGGGTCGCTGGGCATCAAGCTACCGCCCACCTCCAGTTCTCCACTCAAGATTGCCTGCTCGATATTGCGGCTGCCGCCTTCCAGCAGTTGAATCGTGACATTCGGATAGCGCCGGCGGTATTCGGCAAACAACCCGGCAAACAGCGTGTCGCCACCCAACTGCGGCAAGCCCATACGCAGTTCGCCACGGGTCAGCTGATTCAAGTCATCCAGCTCGCTGAGCAACTCGGCTTGCTGGCGCAGCATCGCCTCTGCCCGCTGCAACACCACTTGCCCGGCCGCCGTCAGGCGAATCTGCGAACCCAGGCGATCCAGCAACGGCGTGCCCAGGCTTTGTTCCAATTGCGCGACCTGCTTGCTGACAGCGGACTGGCTGATGTGCAGGGTTTTGCCGGCTTGGGTAAAACCGCCGCGGTGGATCACTTCGACAAAGCTGCGCAGCTGTTTAAATTCCATCGACCTGATTCCAGTTTGGAATAGATTGCAGTCTAACAATTCGCTGTGGGGATGCCAGGCGCCTCTTTAAAATAGAAGCCCTGCGAGGACCCAAAGCTTATGAAACGTTTAACTTTCAAACTCGTCGGTCGGTTGCTGGTTGAACTGATCGTCCTGCTGGCCATTTACTTTCTGGGCTGCGAATTGGCCGCCTGGCTCAACTGGCCCATTCCTGGCGGTGTGGTCGGCCTGGGCCTGTTGCTGCTGACCTTCGCCACCGGCCTGGTAAAACCGGCGGCCCTGCAATTGGGTGCCGGTGTGCTGATGGCGGAGATGCTGCTGTTCTTTATTCCTGCGTTGATGAGCCTTCTGGACTACGGCGGCCTGGTAAAGCACGACGGCTGGCGGATCATGCTGGTGATCGGCTTCAGCACCTTGTCAGTGATGTTGGTGACCGCGTTTACCGTGGAATTCGTTTGCCGTTGGAAGTTGCGCCATGAAGCTTGAGCTGATGCCGATGTTCTGGCTGGCGCTAACCCTCGGCGCCTACGCCTTCAGCCGCTGGATCTACCTGCGCACCGGGCGTTACCTGCTGTCGCCGCTGATCCTGGTGCCCGCGCTGTTGTTGGCGGTGGCCGTGCCGATGAAGACTGCCTATGCCGAATACTCCACCGACACCCACTGGCTGATGCTGGTGCTGGGCCCGGTCACCGTGGCATTCGCCATTCCGATCTGGCAACAGCGCCAATTGCTGATACGCCACTGGTCAGCGTTGTTGCTGGGGATGGTGGCGGGCAGCGCGGCGTCCATCGCCACTTCGTATGGCCTGGCCAAAGCCTTGGCGCTCGACAGCTCGGTGACGATGTCGTTGGTGCCCCGTTCGATCACCACGCCGTTCGCCATGCCGGTGTCTTCCGACCTGGGCGGAGTGCCGGAACTGACGGCCGTATTCGTGATGTTCACCGGTGTGTTCGGCGCTATGCTCGGCGGCGTGCTGCTCAAGTGGCTGCCGTTGCGCACGCCGTTGGCTCGTGGCGCATTGTTTGGCGTGGGCGCTCACGGCGCAGGTGTCAGCCGGGCCCATGAAGTGGGTGGCGAGGAAGGCTCGGTGGCGGGTCTGGTGATGGTGCTGACCGGATTGCTCAACCTGTTTGCCGCGCCTTTATTGGCGTCGCTTCTCTGACGCAATTTGAGCGAGTTGCAACTATCCTCATGACTGACCCGCTCGGTCATCAAGGTGGCTGCCAATGCAACTACGGCAGCCTCGGCGTCTGACTAGACTGGCCCTTCTGCCTGGATTGCCCCTTCACTCAAAAAAATAATAAAGCGCGCCAAGGAGGTCATTGCCGTGAGCCTAGCCACTGTTCAATCGACACACAGCGTAAAAGATCAGGTCAGCGCTGCCGAATGGCAGACCCGCGTCGACCTCGCCGCGTGCTATCGCCTGGTAGCGATGCACGGTTGGGACGACCTGATTTTCACCCATATCTCAGCCAAGGTGCCGGGCACCGAAGACTTCCTGATCAACCCTTATGGGCTGATGTTCCACGAGATCACCGCATCGAGCCTGGTGAAGGTCGACCAGGCCGGCAACAAGCTGATGGACAGTCCCTACGAGGTCAACCCGGCGGGCTACACCATCCACAGCGCGGTTCACGAAGTTCGCCACGACGTGGTCTGCGTGCTGCACACCCACACCGCTTCCGGCATTGCTGTTTCCGCGCAGAAGCAGGGCGTATTGCCCATCAGCCAGCAGTCCTTGTTTGTGCTGTCCAGCCTGGCCTATCACGCCTACGAAGGGGTGGCGCTGAACCACGAAGAAAAGGCCCGCTTGCAGGCCGACCTTGGCGCAAACAATTTCCTGATGCTGCACAACCACGGCTTGCTGACTTGCGGTGGCAGCATCGCCGATACCTTCCTGATGATGTTCATCTTTCAGCGCACCTGCGATATCCAGGTGATGGCGCAGAACGGTGGTGCGGAATTGATCACGATTGCACCACCGATATTGGCCGGTGCCCGGGCGATGATCGCCGGGGTTACCAAAAGCGCCCAAGGCATGGGCGGTGCGCTGGCATGGCCGGCGCTGCTGCGCAAACTCGACGCACTCGACCCCGGGTATAAAAGCTGATGCCACTCGCCGAGATTCCGCTGCGTATCTGGCGCCAGCGCGCCCAGAGCTTCGAGTTTCGCGGCCGCACCATTCGTTATTGGGTGGCGGGGCAGGGCGAGCCTTTGCTGCTGATCCATGGGTTCCCGACGGCCAGTTGGGATTGGCATTACCTCTGGCAGCCGTTGGCCCAGCGCTATCAAGTGATTGCGTGCGACATGCTGGGGTTTGGCGATTCGGCCAAGCCGCTGGATCACACGTATTGCCTGCTGGAGCAGGCGGATTTGCAGCAGGCTTTGCTGGAGCATCTTTGGGTGCAGCAGCCGGTGCATGTGTTGGCCCATGATTACGGTGACAGTGTGGCGCAGGAGCTGTTGGCGCGGCATTACGAAGGGCGGTTTCAGATGGCCAGTGGTGTGTTTCTCAACGGTGGGTTGTTTCCGGAGACGCATCGTCCGGCGTTGGTTCAGAAGCTGTTGCTGAGCCCGTTGGGGTGGATGATCGGGCGGGCGTTTGGGCGTAATGCGCTGGCCAACAGTTTTGGGCAGATTTTTGGGCCTTCGACCCGGCCCAGTGAAAGTGCGTTGGATGATTTCTGGAGCTTGATCGAGAGCCAGGATGGGCCGCGGATTTTGCACAAGTTGATTGCGTATATTCCTCAGCGTAGGCAGCAGCGGGATCGATGGGTGGAAGCGATGCAGCGGGGGGAGGTGCCGTTGCGGGTGATTGATGGGGAGGTTGATCCGATTTCTGGGGGGCATATGGTTCAGCGCTATCGTGAACTGGTGCCGCATGCGGATGCGGTGTTGCTCGCGAATATTGGGCACTATCCGCAGATTGAGGCGCCGGTGCAGGTGTTGAAGCATTATCTGGCGTTTCGGGAGGGGCTTGGGGTGGGGGCTTCTCGGGTGGCTTATTCTTGAGGTTTTGATGGGGGGCATATCCGTTATTTAGGTCACGGCCACCTATGGTTCCGCTCTTACAGCGGGTCACTTTTGAAAAGCGCAAAAGTAACCAAAACGCTCTGCCCCGCCTGTCGG
>NZ_JAXCIS010000062.1:0-28664 GCF_034044025.1 Pseudomonas sp. SED1 | reverse complement strand
TTTTGGTTACTTTTGGGCTCTTTTCAAAAGTGACCCGCTGTAAGAGCGGAACCCATATCAGCCGTTACCTAAATAACGGATATACACACAGTCAAAAACAGGCACAACCCATGCTCCAGTTGATCCTCGGCGGCGCCCGCTCCGGCAAAAGCCGCCTGGCTGAAAAACTCGCCACCGACAGCGGCCTAAGCGTCACCTACATAGCGACGAGCCAACCCCTGGACGGCGAAATGAACGCACGCATCGCCCACCACCGCGAGCGCCGCCCGGCCGAATGGGGCCTGATCGAGGAGCCCATCGAACTGGCCCGTGTCCTCAAGGAAAACGCCAGCCCGAACCATTGCCTGCTGGTCGATTGCCTGACCTTATGGCTCACCAACCTGCTGATGCTCGAAGACCCCGACCGTCTCAACGACGAGCGCGAGGCCCTGCTACAAACCCTGGCCACCCTCCCAGGAGAAATCATTTTTGTCAGCAACGAGACCGGACTGGGTGTCGTGCCGCTGGGCGAATTGACTCGCCGCTATGTCGATGAAGCCGGATGGCTGCATCAAGCCTTGGCCGAACGTTGTCAGCGCGTTGTCCTGACCGTCGCCGGCCTGCCCCTGACTTTAAAAGGTACTGCGTTATGACCGACACCTGGTGGCTCAACCCCTGCAAAGCAATCGACACCCAAGCCCACGAACAAGCCCTGGCCCGTCAGCAGCAACTGACCAAGCCAGCCGGCTCCCTCGGCCAACTGGAAGCCGTGGCAGTCCAACTGGCCGGCCTCCAGGGCCAGGTCAAACCCAGCGTCGACCACCTGTGGATCGCCATCTTCGCCGGCGACCACGGCGTAGTCGCCGAAGGTGTCTCTGCCTTCCCCCAGGAAGTCACCGGCCAGATGCTCCACAACTTCGTCAGCGGCGGCGCCGCCATCAGCGTGCTCGCGCGCCAACTGGACGCGAAACTGGAAGTGGTCGACCTCGGCACCATCACCCCAACCTTGAGCCTGCCCGGCGTACGCCACCTCAACATCGGCGCCGGCACCGCCAACTTCGTCAACGGCCCGGCCATGACCGAAGCCCAGGGCCGCCTGGCCCTGCAAGCCGGCCGCGACAGCGTGCATCGCGCCACCGCGAGTGGCGCGCAACTGTTTATCGGCGGCGAAATGGGCATCGGCAACACCACCGCCGCCAGCGCCCTGGCCTGTGCACTGTTGGACTGCCAGGTCAGCGACCTGACCGGCCCCGGTACCGGCCTGAACGCCCAGGGCGTCAGCCACAAAGTCGCCGTCATCCAACGCGCCCTGGCACTGCACGCAGGCGACCGTGACGACGCACTGAAAACCCTGTTCAACCTCGGCGGCTTTGAAATTGCCGCGCTGGTCGGCGCCTACCTGGCCTGCGCTCAAGAAGGTGTCGTGGTGCTGGTGGACGGTTTTATCTGCACGGTCGCGGCGCTGGTCGCCACGCGCCTGAGTCCCGGCTGCCGCGAATGGCTGCTGTTCGGCCATCGCGGTGCCGAGCCTGGCCATCGGCACGTGCTGCAAAGCCTTAATGCCGAGCCGCTGCTGGAACTCGGCCTGCGCCTGGGCGAAGGCAGCGGCGCCGCGCTGGCCGTGCCGTTGCTGCGCCTGGCCTGCGCGCTGCACGGGCAGATGGCAACCTTCGCCGAAGCGGCCGTGGCGGACCGTCCGGCATGACGTTGCACCTGGACCTGCTGCGCCATGGCGAAACCGAACTGGGCGGTGGCTTGCGCGGCAGCCTGGACGATGCCCTCACCGCCAAGGGCTGGGAGCAGATGCGTGCGGCGGTGGTGGAGCAGGGTCCTTGGGACAGACTGGTCAGCTCGCCGCTGCAACGTTGCGCACGGTTTGCTGATGAGCTGGGCGCGCGCCTGAACCTGCCGGTCACCCTGGAAAAAGATCTACAGGAGCTGCACTTCGGCGCCTGGGAAGGGCAGAGCGCCGCAGCCCTGATGGAAACCGATGCCGAAGCGCTGGGCCAATTCTGGGCTGACCCCTATAGTTTTACACCGCCGCAGGGAGAGCCGGTTTCGCAGTTCTCCGCGCGCGTACTGGGTGCTGTCGCTCGCTTGTATCAAGCTTATGACGGCCAGCGAGTGCTGCTGATCAGCCACGGTGGAGTCATGCGTTTGCTATTGGCCCAGGCGCGTGGTTTGCCTCGTGAGCAACTGCTGAATGTCGAAGTCGGCCACGGTGGTCTGTTCAGCCTGCGGATCGAGGCTGATGGCGTATTAAGGGAAGGAATCTGAGCATGTTGCCGTTCTGGATCGCCTTGCAGTTTCTCAGCAGCCTGCCGATTCGCTTGCCGGGTATGCCGCAGCCGCAGGAGTTGGGGCGGTCATTGCTGTTTTATCCGCTGGTGGGGCTGTTGTTCGGGCTGCTGCTTTGGGGCTTGAACGCCGTATTGATGGGCGCGCCATTGCTGCTGCACGCCGCGTTGTTGTTGACCGCGTGGGTGTTGCTCAGCGGCGGCCTGCACCTGGACGGTCTGGCCGACAGCGCTGACGCCTGGCTCGGTGGCTTCGGCGACCGCGAGCGCACCCTGACCATCATGAAAGACCCGCGCAGCGGGCCGATTGCGGTGGTCACTCTGGGCCTGGTGCTGCTGCTCAAGTTCACCGCGCTGGTGGCGTTGATCGAGCAGCACAACGGCGCGGCGCTGATCCTCGCACCGTTGATAGGCCGCGCTTCGATGTTGGCGCTGTTTCTCACCACGCGCTATGTGCGTGCCGGTGGGTTAGGGCAGGCCTTGGCGGACCATTTGCCACGCATCGTCGGCCAACAGGTGCTGATCCTCAGCGGTCTGGCGTGTATCCTGATCGGCGGTTTCAGCGGCGGGATTGCCGTGTTGCTGGCGGCCGTTTGCTTTATCGGCTTGCGCCAACTGATGGTCAATCGCCTCGGTGGCACCACCGGCGACACCGCAGGCGCGCTGTTGGAGTTGCTGGAAGTGGCTGTGTTGGTCGGTCTGGCGCTGTAACAGTTTCTTGCATTTCATTAATCCCGGGTATATACACGCTCTATGCTTGCTTCCCAATGTTTATGCACCAACCTGCGTCGCGCCGCTCGTGGCGTCAGCAGGCATTACGACGGCGCTCTCGATGGCTTCGGGATCAACGTTGCCCAGTATTCTTTGCTGTGTAACTTGCAGCGCCTGGATCAACCGAGTATTTCCAGCCTGGCCGACGCCATGGGCCTGGATCGCAGCACGCTGGGGCGTAACCTGCGGGTGCTGGAGGGCGAGGGTTTGGTGCAAATGGTGGAGGGCGATGACCTGCGTAACCGACTGGTGTTGTTGACCGAGTCGGGCAATGAACGGCTTGCCGCGGCATTGCCGGCCTGGGAAGCGGCGCAGCAGAAATTGATTGATAAGTTGGGCGCCGAAAAGCGCGAAACCCTGTTGGCCTTGCTGGACGAACTCGCTTGACGCGAGTTTGTTCGATGACAAGCGGGTATATACCCGCGACCGGAGAATAAGAAATGACCTCGATGTGGCGCACCAGCGGCTGGATTCTCGTAGGGAGTGCGCTGATCCTCGCGTTGTCCTTGGGCGTGCGGCATGGCTTTGGCCTGTTCCTGGCGCCCATGAGTGCCGAGTTCGGCTGGGGCCGTGAAACCTTTGCCTTTGCCATCGCCTTGCAAAACCTGATCTGGGGCCTCGCACAGCCGTTTACCGGCGCTTTGGCCGACCGCTTCGGTGCTGCCAAGGTGGTGATGATCGGTGGTGTGCTGTATGCCCTGGGCCTGGTGTTCATGGGCTTGTCGGATTCAGCGTGGTCGCTGTCCCTGAGTGCCGGGTTGCTGATCGGCATTGGCCTGTCGGGCACCTCGTTCTCGGTGATCCTTGGCGTGGTAGGGCGCGCCGTGGCGCCGGAAAAACGCAGCATGGCCATGGGCATCGCCAGCGCCGCCGGTTCGTTCGGCCAGTTCGCCATGTTGCCAGGCACTCTGGGTTTGATCGGCTGGCTCGGCTGGTCCGCCGCGTTGCTGGTGCTGGGTGTGATGGTGGCGCTGATCGTGCCGTTGGTGACCATGCTCAAGGACCGGCCGCTGCCAACAGTAGCGGGTCAACAGACCCTGCGTGAGGCCTTGAGCGAAGCCTGCTCCCATTCAGGATTCTGGCTGTTGGCGTTCGGTTTTTTTGTCTGCGGTTTCCAGGTGGTGTTTATCGGCGTGCACTTGCCGTCGTATTTGGTGGACCAGCACTTGCCGGCTTCTGTGGGTACCACGGTACTGGCATTGATTGGCCTGTTTAATATCTTCGGCACGTATACGGCGGGATGGCTCGGCGGGCGTATGTCCAAGCCGCGCTTGTTGACCGGTTTGTACCTGCTGCGGGCGGTGGTGATCGTGATCTTCCTGTGGGCACCGGTGACGCAAACCAGCGCCTACCTGTTTGGCATGGCCATGGGCTTCTTGTGGCTGTCCACGGTGCCGCTGACCAACGGCACGGTCGCGACCTTGTTTGGTGTCAGAAACCTTTCCATGCTCGGTGGGATCGTGTTCCTGTTCCACCAACTGGGGTCGTTCCTCGGCGGGTGGTTGGGCGGGGTGGTCTATGATCGAACCGGCAGTTACGATTTGATCTGGCAGGTGGCAATCGTCCTGAGCCTGGTGGCAGCGGCCCTGAACTGGCCGGTGCGCGAGCGCCCGGTAGCACGTTTGCAGGCGCAAATGGGGGTGGCATGAATTCGACCTGGCATTGGCTCGGCGCCGCAGGGGCTGCAATCTTGCTGCTCCTGGCGTGGTGGGGCTGGCAACAGGGTGGCCTGGCATTGATGCAGTTGGGCATGGCGATCTGTTAAGTTCTGTGTCTGAGACTTTTCAAGGACACCTGATATGCAGATGCGCTGGCTTGCAGTACCCGCTCTGATGGTGGCTTTTGGCGGTGTCGCCATGGCTGCCGATTGCCCGCCGTTGCTTGAAGGGCAGTTGCCCAAGCTGCGCGCCAAAGACTCCATCGACCTGTGCCAGCGCTTTGCCGGCAAGCCGCTGCTGATCGTCAATACCGCCAGCTTCTGCGGGTTCGCGCCGCAGTTCAAAGGGCTAGAAGCCTTGTACCATCGCTACAAGGGCCAGGGCCTGGAAGTGATCGGCGTGCCGTCCGATGACTTCAAGCAGGAAGCCAAGACCGGGGAGGAAACTGCCAAGGTTTGTTATGTGAACTACGGCGTGACCTTCACCATGACCGAGCCACAGAAGGTCAAGGGCACGGACGCGGTCCATCTGTTCAAGATCCTGGCGCAGCAGGCCAGCGCGCCGAAATGGAATTTCTACAAGTACGTAGTGGATCGCCAAGGCAAGGTGATCGCCAGCTTCTCCAGCCTGACCAAGCCGGATAGCCCGGATCTGATCAAGGCAGTGGAAGAGGCGCTGGCTTCAAAACCCTGATCGTCGCCCACTGAAAAGCCCCGCCTCTTTTGCAAGAGAGCGGGGCTTTTTTATGTCGCGCTACATCAGAACTTGTACGTCACACCCAGGCCGAAACCGTTGGCGCTGTTTTCGTACTTGGCGTTGTAGGACTGGCCCAGTGCGTTAGCGCGTGCAACTTTGACAGGTTCTTCCTTGAGGTAGGAGTAAGCCAGGTCGACGGTCATGTTCGGCATTACGTCGTAGCCCAGGCCGAGACTGAAGATCGTCCGATCACCGGTAGGGATGCGAGGCGAGCGATCAGTGTTGTTGGTCGGCGACTGGTCAAACGTCAGGCCGGTACGCAGTACCACCTGCTTGGTCACGCGGTACGAAGTACCCAGGGCGTAGGCCCAGGTATCGTGCCAGTTCTGGTCTTCCTTGATGGTGCCGACAATTTGCGGAGCCAGAGCGCCACTGCCTGCGGCGGCCGATACGCCTTCGTTATTGACGGTGATGTCTTTCAGGCGGCTCCAGCGAGTCCATGTTGCGCCCGCATAGAGTTTCCAGGCGTCGCTCAGGTCTTGAGTAACAGACAGATCCCAGGATTCAGGGGTGTCGATCTTCAACGAAGCGTCGTAACGACCGTTGTTCAAGAGACTGGCAGGAACGTTGGCCCCCTTGGTCACTTCGGTATGGCCTTCGAGCTTGTACTTCACTTTCGAGTGATAGGTCAGGCCCACTCGAGTGGTGTCAGTGGCTTGTACCAGCAGGCCGGCATTGAAGCCGAGTGCGGTGTCATCACCCTTGATCTTGATGTTGTTGGAACCGGTCCCCGCGATTGGCAGGTTGATATCGGACTCAAGCGTACCGGCGATACGGTTGATAGTCGGACCAAAACCAATCGATACCCGGTCGTTGAAGGCATAGCTGACGGTTGGCTGGAAGGTGATGACCTTCACTTCGCTCTTACTGCCGAATGCTTTGCCCTGGAAGCCGCTTTCGTAGTCAGTCACCAGGCCAAAGGGTGCATAGACGCCGAAACCGACAGCCCATTGCTCATTGAGTTTATTGGTGTAGAAACCGAAAGGAACGGCAGTGAACGGGACCATGTCGCCTTTGTTGCTACCGCTGGAGCGGCCACTGACATCTTTGATGTTGGTGGAGGCATCGATCGCAGCAACACCACCAGTCACTTGCTGGCCTTCAAGGCGAGCCATACCGGCAGGGTTACCATAAACGGTGCTTGCGTTTTCGGCAGATGAAGAACGTCCCGCAAAACCGGTACCCATCCCGGCAACGTCTTGTTCGTTGAGGGCAAAGCCGCTCGCGAACACGTGGGAGGATGCCATTGCAACGGCGAGGCTAAGTGTCGTCTTGAGCATTACTTTTTTCATTATTAGAACTCCGTGGTGATCACCGCTGCGGAAAGTAACAATAAATTTATGTTTGCGCTATAGGCTGAAACATAGGAGATAGAGCGGTTTTGTAGGACAATCCGACCAAAATCAACGTTTTTAGCCGAATCTTGCAAATCGCCCGGTCAACAGGCGACGTGATTCATGGTTGAAACACAGGTTTGCCAGGCCTGGGTGAAATCCCGAAGCCGACCCTGAGGGTGAAATATTTCTTTCCAGATACGCGCCATCGCCAATACATCGTCGGCTGGCGGCAGGGAAGGGCGGTGCTGTTCCACCAGCAGCCAGGCGATGGCGGTGGCGTAACGCAGGTTGACCGTCAGCTCAAGCTGCGGCCCGCTGAGGAAGGCATGCTGGCTGGCGAGGCCGCGAACCAGGCTGGCGCGCTCGGGGTCCAGCGCCAGGTAGTTATCCCACAACGCACGGTGGCGCGGTTCGGTGATGCTGTAGAGGCCATGGCCGCGGCGGTCGTGCAGGGCTGATCCGAGTGCCGACTGGCTGGCGGCGATGCCCAGCAGCAGGGATTCAGCAGTCGGGTTATCACGACCCAGGTAAAGCAGGGTGGGCCGGATCACATAACGACACAATTCGCTGGCGGCGATGCCCATAAAAGCCTCAATCCATGAAATTGGTCGGCGATACCTGAGAGGGGGCTTGGCAGCAGTGAATCGGATCTCAGGCTCGCCGGAAGCGGATCATGCCGCTTGAGTTGAAGTGTAGTGTCATATTTACGACGTAAAGGACTGTTTTTAAAATATTTTTATCATTTAGTTATATCGTTTATATCAATTTAAACTTAGCGCGCCTGAATTTCAGGCAATAAAAAACCCCGGGTTTTAACCGGGGTTTTTGTGTTTCAGCGATCCGGGTCGATCAGGCAACCAGTGCCTGACGAGTACGATCGATCACAGCCTGCAGCGGTTCTGCGCTGGAGTATTGATCGGGGTACAGGCGTTCGCTGTGACGAGCGATGCCGTGTTCGTTGACCAGGGTAAAGCTGAAGCAGCCTTTGCGAGCGGCCATGATCAGGCAGTTCATTGGTGCAAAAGCGTTGGTGAGGGTGCGAATGGCATCCTGAGTGTGGATTTGAGTGGACATATTATTGGTGTTCCTACAAATGACACGGTTAAGAACCGTGCAACGTTAAAACGTTCCAGTGACGTTGATCACTATTGATCGAACGAAGAACCCGACTGGAACAAAGCAGCCAGTTTGAAGCGCTATTAAGTTGGCGCGCTTGGGCTGGCAGGTAGGTACTTAGGAGGGCAGGCAACACAACAGGGGCAAAGGTTCTGGGCCCAGGGTGAAGATCCTGATCAATTTGCAGGTTGGTTCTTTCAGAGTATTGAGACTTCGCGACACCCTTTGCTTGTTCAAAGGCTGTGTCGTCGCAAGTGATACCTGGAAACCATCGAGGTGGTCGATCCCTTTTTGTCGGCGGTGCCGTGAGGGAGTTGTTCGACCAGAATTGACTTTCAGCTTGGTACTAACGCCGCGGATAGTAACGGATTGAAACGATGAAAGGAAGTGTGCTAGGTAAAAAACTTTTCTGGCTGTGGTGCGTCGGTAACATTCATCAGCCGCCGTCTGACAAAAAAACGCGGTTGATATAACCGCCAGATGAGTAGTTGTGCACATTGGTTGCGCCCTGTGTCACCGTCCTGACATAAACCCATCAGCGCCCCCGGGTGCCTGCAACTAAAATTTAAGTCAATGAAAAATAGAGCTTTTTTTTATTGGTGAAAAAATCGTCAGTTTGACTGCGGCCCCCATTCCATGGGCCTTTGCGGGAGTTACAGAACGGTTGTCCACTGAGTTATCCACAGCTTCTGTGGATTGTCCCAAGCGCTTGCTCTAGGACGGGCGTGCAGGGTTTTTTCAGCTTTACCTGTACGAAAAAAAGAGTAGAGTGGCGCGCCTTCCGTTCTGTCCCACAGTGCTTTATGAAGTTTCGCTCAGTATCACCTTCTGTTACCGACAGCCCTCAGGTTGTTACCGCACCCAAGCGCTTCTCCCTGAAAGTTGCCTTGTGGCTGCTCGACAGCCCGCGCCTGGGCCACAGCTCCAATGTCAAGCATTTCGCCGGGCATTTGCTCAAGCAACCGGCTCGCGCTGGCGTGGTGGTAGCGCAAAGCCGCCTGGGACAGTTGATGTGCCGCGAGTGCGGCAACGCCCGGGACCGCCGCATTGGCCACGACCTGCTGCGCCAGGCCGCCCGCGCCGGCGACCGCATCGCCCAGCGTGAACTGGGCCAGATCGAAGACTGAGCTGTCCTCAATGCGCAGGCTTGGTTAACCTTCTTCTTTTCGGGTGACGGCAGGAATTGCTATGGCTTTTGACTGGACCAGTGTTGCGCTGGGTCTCGCCGGTGCTGGATTGCCGCTGTTGGGGCTGTGCTGGCAGATTCAGCGAAAACTGACCGCGCGAATGGCCGGTTGGGAATTGCTCGAAGAGCGCCTGGCCACCGCACAAATGGCCCAGGAAGGGCTCGCCGCGCAGCTGGACGCCAGCCGCGACGAAATCAGCGACCTCAGCCAGGCCAATGCCGCCAAACAGGCCGACCTGGCCGCGGTGCGCCGCGAAGTCGAACTGCTGCAGATCGACCGCGACAATGCCCGCGACGCCGCCCACGCCTGGAACCTCGACCGTTCCGCCAAAGAAACCGAGCTTCGCCGCCTGGACGCCTTGTCTGCCTCCCTGCGTGCCGAACTGCGCGAGCAACAGGAAAGCCATCAGCAACGCCTCAGCGACCTGCAAGGCTCCCGCGACGAGCTGCGCGCGCAATTCGCTGAACTCGCCGGGAAGATCTTCGACGAGCGCGAACAACGCTTCGCCGAAACCAGCCAGCAGCGCCTCGGCCAATTGCTCGACCCGCTCAAGGAACGCATTCAGTCGTTCGAAAAGCGCGTCGAAGAAAGCTATCAGAGCGAAGCCCGCGAGCGGTTTTCCCTGGCCAAGGAACTCGAGCGCCTGCAACAGCTCAACCTGCGACTGTCCGATGAAGCCACCAACCTGACCCGCGCCCTTAAGGGTCAGAAAACCCAGGGCAACTGGGGTGAGTTGATCCTGGAGCGAGTGCTGGAACATGCAGGCCTGGAGAAGGGCCGTGAGTACCAGACCCAGGTCAACCTCAAGGGCCCGGACGGCGAGCGCTTCCAGCCCGACGTGTTGATCATGTTGCCGGGTGACAAGCAGGTAGTGGTGGACTCCAAGGTCAGCCTGACCGCCTATCAACAGTACGTTTCCGAGGATGACCAGGCGATCGGCCAGGTGGCCCTCAAGCAACACGTACTGTCGTTGCGCAATCACGTCAAAGGCCTGGCCGGCAAGGACTACAAACGTCTCGAAGGCCTGCACAGCCTGGATTTCGTGCTGCTGTTCGTGCCCATCGAAGCCGCATTTTCGGCTGCACTCCAAGCCGAGCCGAACCTGTTCCAGGAAGCCTTCGACCGCAATATCGTGATCGTCAGTCCGACCACACTGCTGGCCACCTTGCGGGTGATCGACAGCCTGTGGAAACAGGAACGGCAAAGCCAGAACGCCCGGGAAATCGCCGAGCGTGCCGGTTGGCTGTACGACAAGTTCGTGCTGTTTATCCAGGACCTGGACGAGGTGGGTAACCGCCTGCAGCAGTTGGACAAAGCCTACAGTGCAGCGCGCAACAAGCTGACAGACGGACGCGGCAACCTGGTGAGCCGCACCGAACAACTGAAGCTGCTCGGCGCCCGCGCCAGCAAAAGCCTGCCGGCCGACCTGCTGGAACGCGCGATGACCGATGAAGACGGCGTGGCGCAGTTGCCAGAATAGTCACCGGTCTCTGTGGGAGCTGGCTAAAGCGGCAGGTGCCGGCTTAACAAGGCCCGCAATGCCGCCGGCTTCACCGGCTTGGCCAGGTAATCCAACCCCGCCGCATGCACCTGGGCCACCATCTCCGGGCGCCCATCGGCACTGATCACCACACCCGGAATCGGCTCCGCCAGTTGTGCACGCAGCCAGCCCATCAATTCGGTGCCGGTTTCGCCGTTGTCCAGGTGGTAATCCACCAGGGCCAGTTGCGGGCGCACACCCTCGGCCAGCAGCGCGGCACATTGTGCCTGGTCACGCGCGGTCCAGACCTCGCAGCCCCAGCGCGTGAGCAGACTGCGCATGCCGATCAGGATGCTTTCTTCGTTATCCACACACAGCACCTGGGCGCCACTCAACGGCTGGCCGCTTTCCTGCGCTGGCTTGGCAGGCGCGCTGACCTGGCTGCGCGCCAACGGCACGCGCACACTGAACACGCTGCCTTTGCCCGGCCATGAGCGCACACTCAAGCGATGCCCCAGCACGCGGCACAAGCCGTCGGCAATCGCCAGGCCCAGACCGAGGCCTTTCTCGGCACGGGTCTGGTGACTGTCCAGGCGTTTGAATTCCTCAAAAATGACTTTTTGCTTGTCCTGGGGAATGCCGGGACCACGGTCCCACACCTCAAGGCACAGTTCGCCACGCCGGCGCCTGACACCCAGCAACACCGGCCCGTCGGCATACCGGAACGCGTTGGTCAGGAAATTTTGCAACACCCGCCGCAACAACTTGATGTCGCTGTCGACCCGCAAACGGCTGCCCCGCAGGCGGAAGCGCAAACCCTGTTCCTGGGCCAGCGCCTTGAACTCGGCGCCCAACGTATCGAACAGTTCATTGAGCACGAAGGGCTGGCGCTGCGGATTGATCTTGCCGTTTTCCAGGCGTGAAATATCCAGCAAGTCGCTGATCAGGTCTTCCGCCGAACGCAGTGAACTGTCCAGATGCTGCACCAGCTGCCGGGCGTCCGGCGACATGCCGTCGTTCTGGTGGGAGAGGGCGGCAGAGAACAGCCTTGCGGCGTTCAACGGCTGCATCAAGTCGTGACTGACCGCCGCGAGGAACCGGGTTTTCGACTGGCTGGCCGTCTCGGCGACACCCTTGGCATCGGTCAGGGCAACGTTGAGTTGCGACAGTTCGCGAGTACGCTCGGTCACCCGCTGCTCGAGGCCTTCGTTGGCCTCGGTCAACGCCTGCTCGGCTTCGCGGAACGCGGTGATGTCGGTGAAACTCATGACAAACCCGCCGCCCGGCATCGGGTTGCCGATCAGCTCGATCACCCGGCCATTGGGAAACAGCCGTTCGGAGGTATGCGCGCGGCCCTGGCGCATCCAGTGCAGGCGGCGCGCCACGTGCACTTCGGCCTCGCCCGGGCCGCACAGCCCGCGCTCGGCGTTGTAGCGAATGATGTCGGCAATCGGCCGGCCCACGCTGATCAGCCCCTCGGGGTAATTGAATAGCTCCAGGTACCGCCGGTTCCACGCCACCAGCCGCAACGACTGGTCCACCACGCTGATGCCCTGGGTGATGTTTTCGATGGCGCCTTGCAGCAGTGCCCGGTTGAACTGCAGTACTTCCGACGCTTCGTCGGCGATGCGTACTACGTCCTCCAGCTGCATTTCCCGGCCTTCAATGGCGGCTTTCACCACCGCCCGGGTCGACGAAGCGCCGAGCACACCGGCCAGCAGGCGCTCGGTGTGGGCGATCCAATCGTTGTCGGCGTTCTGGTTAGGGTTAAAGCCTTTGCCCTGGCGATAGGCGAAGCGCACAAAACTCTGGTGAGCCCTTTCTTCACCGACAAACCGCGCCGCGAGGCTGAGCAAATCATTGATCTGCACCGAAAGCATCGAGCGGGCGCTGGCCCGCTGGCTGGTTTCCTGGCCGATAAAACGCCCGGCCTGCCAATGCTCCGACACCCGCGTACGCGACAGCATCGAGACCCACACAAACAATGTGAAGTTACCCGCCAGGGAAAACACGGTGCCCAGCGTCAGGGACGTCACCGACAAGCCCAGCGGGTGCGAATGCAGCCACGTCATGCCTGGGAAAAGGCTGAACGACCAGCCGAGACTTTTCGCCGTGACCGGTAGGACCAAGGTGTAGAACCACAGGAATGTACCCGCCGCCAACCCGGCAAATACTCCGCGTCGGTTGGCCTGTTTCCAATACAGCGCACCGAGCATGGCCGGTGCCAGTTGCGTCACCGCCGCAAAGGCAATCTGGCCAATGGTTGCAAGGCTCGCAGAGGATCCCAGCAACCGATAACTGACGTAAGCCAGCAGCAGGATGATGACAATGCTCACCCGGCGCACCGACAGCATCCAGTGACGGAAGACTTCGAATGGCCGCTCGGCGCTGGAGCGTCGCAGCAGCCAGGGCAGCAGCATGTCGTTGGAGACCATGGTCGACAGCGCGATACTCGCGACGATCACCATGCCCGTCGCCGCCGAGGCTCCGCCGATAAACGCCAGTACCGCCAGGGCCGGATGGGCTTCGGCCAATGGCAGGCTGATCACGTAGGAATCCGGCAATACCGAACCTGGCAGCAGCATTTTCCCGCCGAGGGCAATCGGGATCACAAACAGGGCGGCCAGGATCAGATAGGCCGGGAATACCCACTTGGCCAGCCGCAGATCCTGCGGGTCGATGTTTTCCACCACGGTGACGTGAAACTGCCGGGGCAGGCAGATGATCGCCATCATCGCGACGCCGGTCTGCACCACCATCGAGGGCCAGTTGACGGTCTCTTTCCAGTATTCCTCCAGCCGCGGCGCAAGCATCGCCTGGCTGAACAAATCCTCGAACCCGTCGTACAGCCCGTAGGTCACAAACGCACCGACGGCGAGAAACGCGAACAGCTTGACCAGGGATTCAAAGGCAATCGCCAGCACCATGCCCCGGTGGTGTTCCGTGGCGTCCAGGTTGCGGGTACCAAACACAATGGTGAACAACGCCAGCACCAGCGACACAATCAGCGCCGTGTCCTGGGAACGGGTGCCCGTGGTGTCGGCGTTGGCCCCGATCAGCAGGTTCACCCCCAGCACAATGCCTTTGAGCTGCAAGGCGATATAAGGCAGGACGCCCACCAGACAGATCAGCGCCACCACCACTGCAAGGGATTGGGATTTGCCATAACGGGCGGCGATAAAGTCGGCGATGGAGGTGATGTTTTCCTGCTTGCTGATCAGCACCATCTTTTGCAGGACCCACGGCGCCAACACCAGCAGCAGCACCGGCCCCAAGTAGATCGGTAAAAACGCCCACAACTGTTCGGCCGCCTGGCCTACGGCACCAAAGAATGTCCAGCTGGTGCAATACACCGCCAGCGACAGGCTATACACCCAGGCACGCATCCGCGGCGGCAATGGCGCATGGCGACGGTCACCGTAAAAGGCGATGGCAAACATAATGGCCATATAGGCCAGGGCAACGGCGGCGATCAGCCCGCTGGACAGCGTCATGAGAACTCCAGACATAAGAACGCCCGGGCATTCCCGGCCCGGGCGAACAGTCTCGCATGATGCTTGGCGTTAGTCAGTGTCGACCAAGGTCGGAGCGTGGTGTGATGTCGCAGCTTGGGTTCAGGCGCCGAAGCCGCCGTCGATGGTCAGGCTGGCGCCGGTGATATAGCCGGCTTCAGGGCCAACCAGGTAAGCGACGAAACTGGCGATCTCTTCCACATGGCCGTAACGGCCCACGGCCATGAAGCCGATCAGACTCTCGGCGAAATCACCGCTTGCCGGGTTCATGTCGGTGTCCACCGGGCCTGGTTGCACGTTATTGATGGTGATGCCCCGTGGCCCCAGGTCGCGGGCCAGGCCTTTGGTCAGGCCGACCAGTGCCGATTTGCTCATGGCGTACGGGCCGCCACCGGCAAACGGCATGCGATCGGCGTTGGTGCTGCCGATGTTGATGATGCGGCCACCTTCGCCCATGTGTCGCGCGGCTTCCTGAGTAGCGACAAACACGCTGCGCACGTTGATGGCGAGGGTGCGGTCGAAGTCTTCCAGGCTGAAATCTTCCAGCGGACCGACGGCCAGCACGCCTGCGTTGTTCACCAGGATATCCAGGCGCCCGAAGGCCTCGACAGTGGCGTTGACGGCGCTGCGGATGGCGGCTGCGTCGGCGCTGTCAGCGTGGATCGCCAGGGCTTTGCCGCCTTCGCTGATCACGCTGTTCTGCAATGCTTCGGCCTTGGCAGCGGAGCTGACATAGGTGAAGGCGACAGCTGCGCCTTGGGCGGCCAGGCGCTTGACGATGGCGGCGCCGATACCGCGAGAACCGCCCTGGATCAAGGCGACTTTGCCGCTGAGGTTCTGTGTGGTCATGTCGATCTCCAAAAGGTGTGTTGAGGTTGGAGTCGAGTATCGACCTCGTATGGCGCCCTCGGTAGACCGTGATTGCTATAGTCTGTGTAAACCAAAAGTTTAGAGTGGGGCGATATGGAAAGCTTTGGCAGTATCGAATGCTTCGTGCGCAGCGCCGAGGGTGGCAGCTTTGCCGAAGCCGCCCGGCACCTGAGCCTGACACCGGCGGCCGTGGGTAAAAGCGTGGCCAAGCTGGAAGGACGCCTGGGTGTGCGGCTGTTTCAGCGCAGCACCCGGCGCCTGACCCTGACTGAAGCCGGCAAGCTATTCCTGGAAGAAGTCAGCGGCAGCCTCACCACTATTCAAAATGCCGTGGCCAACCTGGCCAGCGCCGAAGGGCGGCCGGTGGGAACGCTGAAAGTGAGCATGGGCACCGTGTTCGGCACCCGCTACGTGGTGCCGTTGCTGAGTGAGTTTTTGCAGCGTTTTCCGGATATCAGCCCCGACTGGCATTTCGACAATCGCCAGGTGGACCTGATCGGCCAAGGCTTTGATGTCGCGATTGGCGGTGGTTTTGAGCTGCCCCAAGGCGTGGTCGCACGCAAGTTGGCACCGGCGCACCGGATTCTGCTGGCCTCACCGGACTACCTTGCCAAGCGCAAGCCTGTGCTCGCGCCCGAGGACCTGGGTCTCTGTAACGGCATCCTGATCCGCTCACCGCAAACCGGACGCGTGCGCTCCTGGCAACTCACCCATCGCAACCGCGAACAGCGCCCGCTGGTGCTCAAGCCGCGCATGACCATGAGCGACTCCGGCGCCGCCTGCTGCGCCAGCGCCCAAGGCCTGGGGATTGCGCTGGTCAGCATGCCGATGGCGGTGCCGTTCCTCGACAGTGGCCAGTTGGTGCGAGTGCTGCCCGACTGGTACGTCGATGACGGCAACATCTCGCTGTACTACGCCGAACACAAGCTGCTGCCCGGCAAGACCCGGGCGTTTGTGGATTTCATTCTGGAGCAGTTTGTCGAACGCGAGTTGGGGCGTCGGTTCAGTGCCATTTGATCCTTGTGGGGATCAAAGTGTGGGAGCTTCAGTGTCCGAACTTTCCGGGCCAGCCAATCACTTTCTTCGGCCTCGGCGTCGCATACGTGCGGATCTTCGAGGTCGACAGCCCCAACCGCACCAGCCCTTCAGCAATGGCGACCGCTGCGGTCACGCCGTCCACCACCGGCACGCCCGTGCGGTGGCGAATCTGCTCGTCCAGCCCGGCCATGCCGCCGCATCCCAGGCAGATCACTTCGGCCTTGTCTTCGCTGATCGCCAGTTCAGCCTGGCGCACGATGGCCTCCATGGCCCGCAGCGGGTCTTCTTCCAGCTCCAGCACTGCCATGCCGCTGGCCCGCACCGACGCGCAACGCTGATACAAACCCGCCAGTTTTAACCGGTCTTCGATCAGCGGCACCGTGCGGTCCAGGGTGGTCACCACCGAGTAGGCATGCCCGAGGAACATCGCAGTGCTGGCCGCCGCTTCGGTGATGTCCACCACGGGCACGTTGAGCAACTCCTGCAAACCTTCGCGGCCGTGCTCGCCGTAACCTGCCTGGATCACCGCATCGAACGGCTGGTCGTAGGCCATGACCCGGTCCATTACCGCAATGGCCGCCAGGTAGCTTTCGAAATTGCCTTCTACCGATTCGGCACCGAAAAACGGGGTCAGCCCGACGATCTCGGTACCCGGGGACGCCACCGCCCGTGCCTGTTTGGCGATGGCCTCGGTGATGGATTCAGTGGTGTTGACGTTGACCACAAGGATGCGCATGGAATGTCCTTACTTAATGACTGACGTTATCGACTGCAATGCTTTCGCCGCTTACATCGGCGTAGTACGGCTGGCGCTTGGCGAGCAGCAGGTACAGCAGCCCTGCAATACCGGCGCCAATCAGCCAGGAGAACGGCGAGACAACGGCGAAACCCGGCAGCAGGGCGAGGAGAATGGCGATCACTGCCGCAGGAATAAACGCCGCAACGGCGCGCAGGTTGACGCCACGGCTGTAGTAATAAACCCCCATCGGGTCTTCGCTATACAGTTGCGGCACGTCCACCTGATTTTTGCGGATCAACCAGTAGTCGACCATGATCACCCCGTACAACGGCCCCAAAAGAGCGCCGAGCCCCGAGAGGAAATACACGATCACCAGCGGGCTGTTGTAGAGGTTCCACGGCAGAATCAGCACTGCCACGGTGGCGCTGATCAGCCCGGCGCGTCGGAAGTTCAGGTACTTGGGCGCCAGGTTGCTCAGCACGAAGGCGGGTGCGACGAAGTTGGCCATGATGTTCACCGCCACGGTCACAATCAGGAACGCCAGGCAGCCCAGCACCAGGAAGAACGTATTTGGAATCGCCGCAATGATTTCGGTGGGGCTCTCGATCACCCGGCCATTGAGGTGGAACTGCCCGCCGCACAGCAACACGGTGATGGCGGCGAACACCAGGATATTCACCGGCAAGCCCCAGAAGTTGCCGACCTTGATGGTCTTGCGGCAGGGCGAAGAGCGGGCAAAGTCACAGAAATTCAGGATCAGCGTGCCGTATATCGCCAGCCACAGCGCGCCGCCGGCGAAGATATTGCGCCACATCTCGCCACCGGTGAGTGGCTCGCGGATCGACCAGGCGATCTGGCCGCCGGCCTGGAAATACATCCAGCCGGCGAGTGATGCCACCGTCAGCAAAATCACCGGCCCGGCGAAGGCTTCATAGCGGCGCACCATCTCCATGCCATAGGCGAGGATGGCGAGCTGCACAAACCAGATCGCCACAAAACACGCCCAGCCGAGGCTCGACAGGCCGAGGATAGAATCGTGGTCGTAGTCGGCAAAACCTGGATGAACCGCCGTCAGCAGCACGCGGAAAACCACCGAGGCCAGGTAGGTCTGAATCCCGAACCAGGCAATCGCGATCACCGCGCGAATCAGCGCTGGAATCTGCGCGCCATGGATACCGAAACTGATGCGGCTGATCACCGGAAACGGCACGCCGGTCTTCTGGCCCATGTAGCCGGACAGGTTCATGAAGAAGTACACCAGCGCCGCGCCGATCCCCAGGGACAGCAGAATCTGCCAGCCGCCCAGGCCCAACGCATATAGGCCGATGGCGAAGGAATAGTTGGCGATGTTGTGCACATCGTTAGTCCACAGGGCAAAGATGCTGTAGCGGCCCCAGCGCCGGCCTTCGGCCTTGGTGGGTGCAAGATCCTTGTTGTGCAGGCGCGGGCTGAGTACCAGCGGGCCGGGGCTCGTGGCCTCGGGGTTCAGGGCGGAGGAGGGCAGATCCAGTGCGATGTTATTGGAGAGACTTGTACGCATTCCGGCAGGCTCCTGGACACCAGCAGGAGAGCGGCTGATGTCAAAGTGTATGTATCTTTTTTATTGATTGTATACAAAGTGTGTTTTGCCTTAAGCCACATGCGTGCCAGATTTTTGCCGGGAAAATTATCAGTTGATTTGGTTTTTAGAGTGATTGGAAATAAATAGCTGAATTTAAAGCGATATAAATTGACCATTTGAACAGCTATTTATTTTGTAGCGCAGACAGGGGCGGGGATTTAAGAAGAGGTGTGACGCGGGAGGATGTAACTTTTCGGTGCAGGATTTTATAAGTGCACACAAAAATGGCACCGATGGTGACATTTCTGTGTACAGGATTTTGGCTCAGGTGTTACGCCTTGCTGATGATGTTCCCGGCGTGCAACCCGCATTCTTTCTGGGTTGCTTCTTCCCACCACCAACGGCCTTCGCGTTCGTGCTGGTTCGGCAGTACCGGGCGCGTGCACGGCTCACAGCCGATGCTGATAAAACCGCGCTCGTGCAGGCTGTTGTACGGCAGCTCCAGCATGCGGATGTAACCCCAGACTTCCTCACTGGTCATCTGCGCCAGCGGGTTGAACTTGTACAGGGTGCGTTCCGGGGTGGAGAAAGCCGTATCGATTTCCAGCGCGGCCACCTGGCTACGGGTGCCCGGGCTCTGGTCACGGCGCTGGCCGGTGGCCCAGGCGCTTACGCCGGAAAGCTTGCGGCGCAGCGGTTCGATCTTGCGCACGCCGCAGCACTCGCCATGGCCGTCCTTGTAGAAGCTGAACAGGCCCTTTTCCTTGACGAAGGGTTCCAGCTTGCTCTGGTCCGGCGAGATCAGCTCGATGTCGATCTTGTAGAACTCGCGCACCTGCTCGATAAACCGGTAGGTCTCCGGGTGCAGGCGGCCGGTGTCGAGGCTGAACACCTTGACGTTTTTGTTCAGCTTCCAGGCCATGTCTACCAGCACCACGTCCTCGGCACCGCTGAAAGAGATCCACAGGTCGTCGCCAAACTGGCTGAAAGCCAGCTTGAGAATATCCTGGGCGGATTTGTTGGCATAAGTCGCGGCGAGTTCAGCGACGTCGAAGGCTTGGTTCATCAGGACGGTTCCTACAGGTCAATGGCGCTGAGCGCTCTATAGGAGGGCGATGGTAACAAAATCCCGCCTGCGTTGCGGCGGCTGGCGTGAATCGCTAGAGTTCGGCAGTCCTTTTGCTCGCTCAACTCAATAACTTTAAATGGGAGTGTCTTGTGGAAATTGCCTGTCTCGACCTGGAAGGCGTGCTGGTCCCGGAAATCTGGATCGCCTTCGCCGAAAAAACCGGTATTGAATCCTTGCGGGCCACCACCCGGGACATTCCCGACTACGACGTGCTGATGAAACAGCGCCTGCGCATTCTTGATGAACACGGGCTGAAGCTCTCGGACATCCAGGAAGTGATCGCCACCCTCGAACCCCTCGACGGCGCCATCGAGTTCGTCAACTGGCTGCGCGAGCGCTTCCAGGTGGTGATCCTGTCGGACACGTTCTATGAGTTCTCCCAGCCGCTGATGCGTCAACTGGGCTTCCCGACCTTGCTCTGCCATCGGTTGATCACCGACGAGAACGACCGGGTGGTGAGCTACCAACTGCGCCAGAAAGATCCCAAGCGTCAGTCGGTGCTGGCCTTCAAGACCTTGTACTACCGAGTGATTGCCGCCGGCGATTCCTACAACGACACCACCATGCTCGGTGAGGCGGATCGCGGGATTCTGTTCCACGCACCGGAAAACGTGATCCGCGAGTTCCCGCAGTTCCCGGCTGTGCATACGTTTGAGGACTTGAAGAAAGAGTTCATCAAGGCGTCGAATCGTTCGTTGAGCCTCTAATCAAGTGATCGACTAAACGCCTGCAAGCAAACTCTCATAAGGAATGCGCAAGCCTTCATGCAGGCGTTTGATCATCGACAAGCTCAGCTTACGCTTGTGGTTCAGCACTTCAGAAACTCGCCCGCTCGGACCTATGAAAGGCTCCAGGTCTCGGGCCGTCAGACCTAGTTGCTCCATTCGAAATTTAATCGCTTCTATGGGATCCGAAGACGGCATCGGGTAATGCTCTGCTTCGTACTTTTCGATAAGTATTGCGAGAATTTCCAGCTCGTCACCCTCAGGCGAACCGATTTCCGCTTCCCAAAGCTGCTCGACGCGCGCGAGCGCAGCGGTCAGGTCTTCCTGGGAATGAATAGGTTTGATGTTCATCACACGGTCTCCGCATTGATCTGATCGTACTGCGCGTGGGTCCCCACGAAGCGTATGAACGCAAGCTGTCGCTGATAGTTGATCGCCATGATCACTCGATATTTGTTGCCGCCTATGTTGAACACAACCCTGCCCGCTTTGAGAATGCTCGCCGTTCTTAGCTCCGCTTTGAGGGCTTGTGGCGTTGGGTAAGTGGCTTTTTCCATATGGCGATACAGCTCGACCAGCGGCGTTTTGGCATCCCTATAGCCGGGCTGGCTTTCCCAGAATATTCGCAAGGCAGACAGCGCGATTATCCGCATCGCTGCAACCTCCCAATTTGGGAGATGATAGGTGTGGTTAAGGGGAGATGCAATCTCGGAAATCTTTTCTGACGAGTAGGCAGTCGTTTCATGTGATCCTTCACAGACGGCTGGTGGACGTTCGAGGCCAGACGCTATCGTCCGACTTCAACTCCGTCCACTTCGGTACTGATTCAGGTTTTTTCTGCTGCCTTGCTATACGTCCAAGGCTGGGAAGGGTGGGCGCTACAGGCTTTCCAGCGTTTGTAACAACACTCGCACCTTGGTCATCGACTCCTGGTACTCCGCCTGCCACTCCGAGTCCGCGACAATCCCGCCGCCACCCCAGCAACATACCTGCCCATCCTTGACCAACAGGCTGCGAATGGCGATGGAGCTGTCCATCTCGCCGCGTACGTCCAGGTACAACAAGGAGCCGCAATACAACCCGCGCCGGGTCGGCTCCAGCTCGTCGATGATCTGCATCGCGCGGATCTTCGGGGCGCCGGTGATGGAGCCGCCGGGGAAGCTGCCGGCGATCAGGTCGAGGGCGTCTTTGTCGTCCGCCAGCTCACCGGTGACGCTGCTCACCAGGTGATGCACATTCGGATAGCTTTCGAGGCTGAACAGCTCCGGCACTTTCACCGTGCCGGTACGGCAGGTGCGGCCCAGGTCGTTGCGCAGCAGGTCGACGATCATCAGGTTCTCGGCCCGATCCTTGGGGCTGGCCAGCAATTCAGCGGCGTTGGCCGCATCTTCCACAGGCGTTGTACCCCGTGGCCGAGTGCCCTTGATCGGGCGGGTTTCCACCTGGCGCTGGCTGATTTTGACGAAGCGCTCCGGAGACAAACTCAATACCGCGCCATCATCCGGCAAGCTTTGGAACCCGGAAAACGGTGTTGGGCAGGCTGCGCGCAGGGCGCAATAGGCCACCCACGGGTCGCCGACGCATGGGGCGCGGAAGCGTTGGGCAAAGTTGACCTGGTAGCAGTCACCCGCCTGGATGTAGTCCTGGATACGGGCGAGTGCGTGTTTGTAGGTGTCGGCTGTCACGTCCGGGGCCATCGGGCCTTGCAGCTTGAAGGTGGCCGATGCGCTGATGGCCGGCTGACCGAACAAGGTAATCAGGCGTTGCCGTTCGCTTTCCGCCAGTTTGGGATGGAACACCAGTTGGCTGGTCTGCGCCTGGTGATCGCTGATCAAGGCCCAGGCGTAAAGGCCAAACCGCGCATCGGGCAGGTGCAGGTCGTCTAAGGCCAGGTGCGGCAGTTGTTCAAGATGGCGACCGAAGTCGTAGCTCAGGTAACCGATCAGGCCACCGGCAAACGGCAGTTCGTAGGGCGCAGGAATTGTGGCCTCACCCAACAACGTCAGGTTTTCCCGCAAGCGTTGCAGGAAATCGCCGCCGCTTTCGTCCGGCAGTACCGTCAGTGTCGTCTCGGGCCAGGCGCTCAGCAGGTCATACCGACCACGCTCGGCAGCGGGTCGGCCGCTGTCCAGCAGCACTGCGCCGGGAGCATGGCGGATCGCTGCAAAGTATTCGGCAGGGTTCGCCCGATAGGGCAGCGGGTGTACGGAACAGGTCACTGGGTTTATCCCTCGACCGCCGGAATATGCCCAAACATCTCCTGCACAAACTTCACCCGCTCTTCCGGCGTTTCCGTCACGCCCGCCGCCTTCAGCTCTTCCAGTCGAGCCTCCACCGCATGGGTGCGCAAGGTCAGGCCGCAGTCGTTGGCGATCTGGATGTTCAGCCCCGGGCGAGCGTTAAGCTCCAGGATCAGCGGGCCCTTCTCCTGATCCAGCACCATGTCCACGCCGATGTAACCCAAACCGCACAGCTCGTAGCAGCCGGCGGCGAGCTTCATGAAACCGTCCCAGTTGGGCAGCTGCACGCCATCCACCGCGTTGGTGGTGTCGGGGTGCTTGGTAATGATGTTGTTCAGCCAGGTGCCGCGCAGGGTCAGGCCGGTGGCCAGGTCGACACCGACGCCAATCGCGCCCTGGTGCAGGTTGGCCTTGCCGCCGGACTGGCGGGTGGGCAAGCGCAGCATGGCCATCACCGGGTAGCCCATCAGCACAATGATGCGGATGTCCGGTACGCCTTCGTAGCTGATGCTTTTGAAAATCTGGTCGGGCACCACCCGGTATTCGATCAGCGCCCGGTCACGGTGGCCGCCGAGGGAATACAGGCCGGTGAGGATGCTGGAAATCTGATGCTCGATCTCTTCATGGCTGATGATCTTGCCGGAGACCGTGCGATAGCGCCCTTCGAAACGGTCGGCGATCACCAGGATGCCGTCACCGCCGGCGCCCTGGGCCGGCTTGATCACGAAGTCGCTGCGCCCGCCGATGATCTCGTCGAGCTTGTCGATTTCCTTCTCGGTGGAAATGACCCCGTACATCTCCGGCACGTGGATGCCGGCGGCCATGGCCCGTTCCTTGGTGATGATCTTGTCATCCACGATCGGGTACAGGCTGCGCTTGTTGTACTTGAGCACGTAGTCGGCATTACGCCGGTTGATGCCCATGATCCCCCGCGCTTCCAGGGCCTTCCAGGTTTTCCAGAAGCCGAACATTACGAGTCAGCCTTGAGGAAGGCCTTGAAACGTACCAGTTCGGTGAGGCGGTAACCGCGATAACGACCCATGGCCAGCATGAAGCCCACCAGGATCAACAGGATCGCAGGGAAGGTGAACACGAAGTAGATCAGCTCCGGCACGCTCATGATGATGTGGGCCAGGGACGCGGCGAACAGCGTGCCGATCGCGACTTTCATCGCATGGCCGCCACCGCGCTCTTCCCAGGTGATCGACAGGCGTTCGATGGTCATGGTCAGGATCACCATCGGGAACAGCGCCACCGACAGCCCGCGCTCCAGTCCCAATTTGTGGCTGAACAGGCTGATGGCCGCGATCAGCACCACCACGAAGGTCAGCACCACCGAGAGCCTCGGCAACATCTGCAGCTTCAGGTGTTCCAGGTAAGACCTGAGGGACAGCCCCAGCGCCGTAATAATGGTGAACAACACAATCCCGAAGCCCAGTTGCGTCTCGCGGAACGCCAGGGCAATCAGCACCGGCGTAAACGTGCCGAGGGTCTGCAGGCCGATCAGGTTGCGCAGGATCAGGATCACCAGCACGCCAATCGGGATCATCACCATGATCATGAAGGTCTGCTGGGTTTGCAGCGGCAGGCCGTACAGCGAGTATTCGAGGAAGTTGGCGTCGGTGTTTTCGTCCGTCAGCTTGGCCAGGCGAATCGCGTTCATTTCGCTGTTGTTGAGGCTGAAGGTCACCATGGCCTTTTTGCCGCCATCGACGGTGATCAGGTTTTCATCGCCGGTCCACCACAGCAGGCGGTCAGCCGGCAGGCCTTGCTCGCCGGTGTCGGGGTTGAAGTACAGCCAGTCATTGCCGTTGAAGCTGCGCAGCCAGAGTTCCGGGGTTTGCGGCTGGTCGGCCACCAGGCGGATGGTGTGGACCTTTTCCACCGGCACGTGGGCGATAGACAGCAGCAACTCGACGATCTTGGCCTTGTGGGGCGTCGACGGGTCGCCCGCCAGCAGCAGCTTCACGTTGTCGTCGTTGAGGTTGTTGGTGCGCTTGATGGCTTCGCTGATAAAGGTCTCGACGTCGGCCGAGTGCTGGCGGATCGGCGCCAGCAGGGCTTCGGCGGCGATTTTTTCCGGGCCTTCGACGGCGATGCTGTCGCGGAAGGTCGGGCCCTTGACCTTGATCTTTTCACCGCTGTAACGCTTGGTCAGCACCAAGCGGTAATAGAGGGTCTGGTTGCCCTTGGCCCGGCGGGCCGACCAGGTGACCTTGCGGTTGCCGTCGAGGCGATTGACGCTCACGCCGTAGTTATTCGAGATAAAGCTTTCGTTCAGGCTGACGAAGTCGCGGCTCAGGGGCGGCACGAACATCTGGATTTTCACCGGGTCCTTGGCACTGGCGACGAACTCGACCTTGGCGTCGATGTTCCACAGGTCGTCGGTGGCGTCCTCGGTGACGGGAATCCCCAGCACGAAAATCTGATAGGCGGTGACCGAAATGCCCAATACCACCAAAACGGCGATCAGGATTTTCAGGTGCAGATTAAGAGAGCGCATTCAAATTACTCAGCGGTATGAGCGTCGGAGGCGCAGGCAGGTTTGCCCGCCGCGTATTTAAGACTGGGGTCGACCAGCGCATCAAAGCGTTTCAGCGCTTCGGAGCCGATCAGCAGCGGGTATTGGAAGGCGCTGCGGTCAGTCAAGTTCACTTCGATACTGCGTAAAGCGGTGCCCATGCAGATGTCCAGGGCAATCACTGGACGGGCGGTGTAGTTCTTGTCTTCATCGGGGTCGTAGTCACCGGCACGGCGCTTGATCTTGCTCACGCGGGCCAGGGGACGCTCGATGGGGTGGGAATGTGCGGTGTCGATGGCCAGGTAGAAGCGCACCCAGGATTCACCGTTGCGCTTGAAGCGTTTGATGTCGCGGGCGCTCAAGGAAGCGGTCTTAGCGCCGGTGTCGAGTTTGGCGGCTACTTCCAGGTCAATGCCGGCCAACTTGGCGTATTCATTGAGCCCATACACGGTCTTCTCGGCAGCAACGCCAAGGCCCGGTATGAACAGTAGAAGCAAAAGAGGGAAGGGCTTGAGTCTCATAAATCCTGACGCGGCGCCATGCGATGTTCAATTCAAGGCGACTGGCATTGCTGCGCAATCTCTGGTGCGCCTTTTCATCCATGGATGTCAGGCAAAAGTGGCCGGCATTCTAACATGAAGGTTTTCTTGCGCCAGCGCTGGCAGCCGGCCATGCCCTGATAGGGTGCAAGGGTGGTTATTAGACGATTGTCGACAATGTGTATTTATTCTTTGACTATCTGGGCCTGATTGGCTAGTTTTTGCGGCATTGCTTTTAAAGGTGTCGACAATATGCTGGATCAACTGGAAACCCCAGTGATAGCGTCAGACGATTCCCAGACCATGTCGGAGAACGTCTTTCGGCGTATCCAGGCCGCCATCGTCAAGGGCGAGATCGCCCCGGGCAGCAAGATCTCCGAGCCGGAACTGGCGCGCACCTATGGCATCAGCCGTGGCCCGCTGCGTGAGGCAATCCACCGTTTGGAAGGCCAGCGCCTGCTGGTGCGCATCCCCCATGTGGGCGCGCGAGTGGTGTCCTTGAGCCATGAAGAGCTGATCGAACTCTACGAAATCCGCGAATCCCTGGAAGGCATGGCCTGTCGCCTGGCTGCCGAGCGCATGACCGACGCCGAGATCGAAGAATTGCGCCAGGTGTTGCACACCCACGAGCGCGATGCGGCCTTCCAGGCAGGTGTCGGCTACTACCAGCAGGAAGGCGACTTCGATTTTCATTACCGGATAATTCAAGGCGCCGGTAACCGTACCCTGACCCAAATGCTGTGCGGCGAGCTGTATCAGTTGGTGCGCATGTACCGCATCCAGTTCTCCGCCACCCCCAATCGTCCACGCCAGGCCTTTGCCGAGCATCACCGCATTCTTGACGCGATTGCCGATCGCGACGGTGAACTGGCCGAGTTGTTGATGCGCCGTCATATCGGCGCCTCCAAACGCAACATTGCCCGTCACTTCCCGGACGGCGCTCCCCAATCACGAGGTGAGTCATGAGTTCCAATAACAACACTACTCCAGGCCAGCGTTTCCGTGACGCCGTCGCCAGCGAGCACCCATTGCAGGTGGTCGGCGCGATCAACGCCAACCACGCGCTGCTGGCCAAGCGTGCCGGGTTCAAGGCGATTTACCTGTCGGGTGGCGGGGTGGCTGCCGGCTCCCTGGGTGTGCCGGACCTGGGCATTACCGGCCTGGATGACGTGCTGACCGACGTGCGCCGCATCACCGACGTATGCGACCTGCCGCTGCTGGTGGACGTGGACACCGGTTTTGGCTCCTCGGCGTTCAACGTCGCGCGCACCGTGAAGTCGATGATCAAGTTCGGCGCGGCGGCGATCCATATCGAAGACCAGGTGGGCGCCAAGCGTTGCGGTCACCGTCCTAATAAAGAAATCGTGTCCCAGCAGGAAATGGTCGACCGCATCAAGGCCGCCGTGGATGCGCGCACCGACGACAGTTTCGTGATCATGGCCCGCACCGACGCACTGGCGGTGGAAGGTCTGGAGTCCGCCCTGGAACGTGCCGCCGCCTGCATCGAGGCCGGCGCCGACATGGTGTTCCCGGAGGCCATCACTGAGCTGGAGATGTACAAGCTGTTCGCCTCCCGCGTGAAAGCGCCGATCCTGGCCAACATCACCGAATTCGGCGCAACGCCTCTCTATACCGTCGATCAACTGAAATCTGCGGATGTTTCCATCGTGCTGTACCCGCTCTCGGCCTTCCGCGCGATGAACAAGGCGGCCGAGAACGTTTACACCGCGATCCGTCGCGACGGCACCCAGCAGAACGTGATCGACACCATGCAAACCCGCATGGAGCTTTACGATCGCATCGACTACCACACCTTCGAGCAGAAGCTCGACGCGCTGTTCGCCGCCAAAAAATAACGGACCCTGATACTTGTAGGAGCGAGCTTGCTCGCGAAGATCGTTAACGATAACGCGCTTAGCCTGAATGAACGCGGCGCCCTGAAGTTTTTCGCGAGCAAGCTCGCTCCTACAGGGGCAGCGTGAAGATTTAGCGATTCGTGGGGTGGTGTGAAGCTTCAGCGAGACGCTTCCCTAATAAATACAAAATTGGAGATAACCATGGCCGAAGCAAAAGTACTCAGTGGAGCCGGCCTGCGTGGCCAGGTTGCCGGGCAAACCGCACTGTCCACCGTGGGCCAGGCCGGTGCCGGCTTGACCTATCGCGGCTACGACGTGCGCGAACTCGCTGCCGACGCGCAGTTTGAAGAAGTTGCCTACCTGCTGCTCTACGGCGAACTGCCGACCAAAGCCGAACTGGCCGCCTACACCGCCAAGCTCGGCAAACTGCGTGACCTGCCCCAGGCGCTGAAAGAAGTGCTGGAACGCATCCCCGCCGACGCCCATCCGATGGACGTGATGCGCACCGGTTGCTCGTTCCTGGGCAATATCGAGCCGGAGAAAGACTTCTCCGTGCAGCGCGACGTGACCGACCGCCTGCTCGCCGCGTTCCCGGCGATCATGTGCTACTGGTACCGCTTCAGCCACGACGGCCAGCGCATCAATTGCGTGACCGACGAGCCGTCCATCGGCGGCCACTTCCTGCACCTGCTGCACGACAAAAAGCCCAGCGACTTGCACGTCAAAGTGATGAACGTGTCGTTGATCCTCTACGCAGAGCACGAATTCAACGCCTCGACGTTCACCGCCCGCGTGTGTGCGTCGACCCTGTCGGACCTGTATTCCTGCGTCACCGCCGCCATCGGCTCTCTGCGCGGCCCGCTGCACGGCGGCGCCAACGAAGCGGCGATGGAGATGATCGAGCGTTTCTCGTCCGCCCAGGAAGCGGTGGAAGGCACCCTCGGCATGCTGGCGCGCAAGGACAAGATCATGGGCTTTGGCCACGCGATCTATAAAGACAGCGACCCGCGTAACGAGGTGATCAAGGGCTGGTCGAAAAAACTCGCGGAGGAGGTGGGCGACACGGTGTTGTTCCCGGTTTCCGAAGCCATCGACAAGACCATGTGGGAGCAGAAGAAACTGTTCCCCAACGCCGATTTCTACCATGCCTCGGCGTACCACTTCATGGGCATCCCGACCAAACTGTTCACGCCGATTTTCGTCTGCTCGCGGCTTACAGGCTGGGCCGCGCATGTATTTGAACAGCGTGCCAACAACCGCATCATCCGTCCGAGCGCCGAGTACATCGGCGTTGAGCAGCGCAAGTTCGTGCCAATCGAACGTCGCTGAATGGAGAAACCGCTGATCTCGGGG
>NZ_JAXCIS010000061.1:0-26094 GCF_034044025.1 Pseudomonas sp. SED1 | reverse complement strand
CTGGGCGGGCTGCACAACAATGTCGCGTGGGCGATCATCGTGCTTGCGGGGCTGCATGCGTGCGCCGCGCTGTGGCATCACTACATCCAGCGCGACGGTACGCTGCGCCGCATGCTGCCCGGCCCTCGGGGCGATCTTCAACACTGAGTTTGCTGCTGTACTTTCCCTATCGTTACGGAGCATGAGCGCCATGAACAATCGCCACGAACACGCTGTTGGTTACCGTACCGCTTTGTTCTTCGGTGCCTGTATGGCCGCCGCACTGCTGGCCGGTCAGGCTCATGCTTCCGGTGACGAATCGGCGCCACCCAAGCCCAACTGCCCCAAAGGCCAGGTCTGGGATACCAAGACCGGCAAGTGCGTGCTGCAAACCAGCAAAGCCACGTCGGACGCCGACCGCACTGATTACGCCTATCGTCTGGCCAAGGACGGGCGTTACGAAGAAGCCCTGTCACTGCTCGACACCCTGCAAAACCCGAACACTGCCAAGGCCCTGAACTACCGCGGCTACGCCACCCGCAAGCTGGGCCGCACCGACGAAGGCATCAGCTACTACCTGAAATCCGTGGCCCTGGACCCCAACTACGCACAAGTCCGTGAGTACTTGGGTGAGGCCTACGTCATCAAGGGCCGCGTGGACCTGGCCCAGGAGCAACTGGTGAAAATCAAGGCCTTGTGCAGTACCACCTGCGAAGAATACGAAGACCTGGCCGAAGCTATCGCCGCCGCGCCTCAGGCTTAAACCCGTGAGCGAACAGTCGGGAGATTGCCATCAGCAAAGACGCTGAGTTGCGTCGTGAGTTGAGCCAGTTGTTGCCAAGTTTATGGCGATACGGGTTGGTGCTGTCGCGACAAAAGCATGTGGCGGATGACCTGGTGCAAGCCACTTGTGTGCGGGCACTCGAGCGTGCAGGCCAGTTCATGGCCGGCACGCGACTGGACCGCTGGTTGCTGACGATCATGCATTCGATCTGGCTTAACGAATTGCGCTCGCAGCGGGTACGGCAAGGCCAGGGGTTTGTCGACGCTGAGCAAGAGTTGTCGTTCGACGGTGAAACACTGGCTCAGGATCAAGTGCTGGCCGCGCAGGTGATCAAGCGCGTCAATGCGTTGCCTGAAGCCCAGCGAGAGACGGTGTTTCTGGCCTACGTCGAAGGGCTTTCATACAAGGAAATTGCCGAAGTCCTGCATATCCCGGTGGGAACGGTGATGAGCCGGCTGGCCGCTGCGCGCTTGAAACTGGCTGAAACGGCGCACTCAAGCGGCGTGTTGGATAAATCGAGCGGAGAACGACGATGACTCAAAACACCCCACCGTCGGATGAACTGCTGGTGGCTTATCTGGACGGTGAGTTAGACCCTAAGCAGCGTCAGGTTATCGATAACCTGCTGGGGATCGATCCAGCCATGACTGCCCGCGTAGAGCAGCTCAAGCGCGGGCACCTGTCGTTCAAATCAGCTTTCGATTCGGTACTCGATCAAGCCCCCACTGAACGTTTGCAGGCGATGCTCGATAGCCTGCCGCCGGCGCAAACATCGACCCTGAGTCGACGCAGGTTTATCGCGGTAGCGGCAAGCTTTGCGGTGGCCGGTGTGGTCGCCGATCGGTTGTTCATGACCTTGCCCCGGCCTGAACCGGGTTCGGGCTGGCGTGCCTCGGTCGCCGAATACATGGCGCTGTATACGCCCCAGACCTTGGAAAACCTCAGCGCTGATCCCGACTCGCTTATCGCCCAACTGAGTTCGGTAGGGCGCCAGCTCGGTCTGCCGCTGAGCCCAGAGGCGATAAGCCTGCCGGGCGCCGAGTTCAGGCGCGCACAAATCCTCGATTACGATGGCGTATTAATTGGCCAATTAACGTACCTCGACGCACGTCACGGCCCGCTGGCGCTCTGTATTACGTCTGCGAAAAAAGGCCTGATGCCCATGGCCATCGAACAGCGTCGTGGAATGAATGTGGTTTTTTGGTCCAATCCAACCCATGCCTTCATGTTGATTGGCAGAAATCCATTTGAAGATTTGCAGATCATGGCGCGCAGTGCCGAGAAGGCCCTGGTCGTGTAGTCATTGGCATGGAATAACCCTTCGACTGTTCACCAATGGCACTCATTCGGCAGCCAATCGCGCCGACAGGCTTTCAATAAACACCGTCTCCGCCCGGCTCATCTTCTGCTCGCGGTTCCACAGCAGGTGGATATCCACGTCGGTAATCCCTTCGTCCGGCGGCAAGCGCCAGAGCAATCCATTCTTCACATCTTCGGCCACTACATGAATCGGCAGGCAGCCCAGGCCAAACCCGGCAATCACCAACCGCCGCACTTCCTCCAGGCTGGAGGAGGACGCCACGATGCGCCCGCTGAAGCCCTGCTGGTCACGAAAGATGGTCAATGGCGAGAGCATCCCGCCGATCTGGTCACTGGTGAAACTCACGAAGTTCTCCGACTGCAAATCGCCCTCCGCCAAACCGGTACGCCCGAATAACGGGTGATGTCGGCCGCAAAAAAAGGCATAGCGCTGACGCAGAAACAGATGCTGCTCCAGTCGTGGTTGCGGCCGGCGATTGAGGCTCAGGCCCAACGTCGCGGTTTTCTCCAGCAGGGCGCTGACGATGTCCGAGCTGCGCATCACCTCAACGTCCAGTTCGACCCTGGGATGCTGACGATGGAAGTCGGCGAGAAAGTCATCAAAGGTGTCTGAATTGATCCGGCTGATCATCAGCAACCGCACCTTGCCGATCACCTCGTCACCGGGCTTTTGCAGGGCGTTGCTCATCTGCGAGACCTGGCCGTACATCTCGCCGGCGATCGAGAATATCTGCTCGCCGGCTTCGGTCAGCACAAAACGTGGGCCGCGTCGGGCAATAAGCTGGCAGTCGAGTTGCTCTTCCAGGCGCTTGAGCGCCTGGCTGATGGCCGGTTGGGTCAGGTGCAGGCGCGCGGCGGCGCGGCTGATGCTCAGTTCCTGGCCGATTACCCGGAAGGTGCGCAGCAGGTTCCAGTCCAGGCGGTCGTTGAGCAGTGGGTGAACATCGCGGCGGTTTTCAGACATGGCGACAACTCGATAATAAGCAGGATTTATAATCGGAATAATAAATAGAAAATTGACTAATCATAGCGTCGAGACGAAAAATCACCCTCAACCAGCGCCATCAGAGCGCGTGCGCCAGACCTTTCTCCTGCCAAAAAAATAACCAAAGGAGCCAACCCCATGAAGCCTTCCGCTTCGCCGCAGCCTCGCCGTGCCGCGGCCGCCGCCTTCATCGGCACCATGATCGAGTGGTATGACTTTTACATTTACGCCACCGCCGCGGCGCTGGTGTTCGGTCAGCTGTTTTTCCCTTCCGACGACAAACTGTTCAGCACCATGGCCGCGTTCGGCACCTTTGCCGTGGGCTTTTTCGCCCGGCCGTTGGGCGGCATTGTGTTCGGGCATATCGGCGACCGTATCGGCCGCAAGAAATCCCTGGTGATCACCCTCGTGATGATGGGCGTGGTCACTGTGTGTATCGGGCTGTTGCCGACCTACGCGCAGATCGGCGTAGCGGCGCCGGTGCTGTTGGTACTGCTGCGTGTCGTGCAAGGCATCGCCGTTGGCGGCGAGTGGGGCGGGGCGGTGCTGATGGCCGGCGAACATGCGCCCAAAGGCCGTCGCAACTTTTTTGCTTCCTTTGCGCAGTTGGGCAGCCCGGCGGGTTTGATCCTGTCGTTGCTGGCCTTCAGCGCGGTAACCCGTTTGCCGGAAGCCGACCTGCTCAGTTGGGGCTGGCGCGTACCGTTCCTGGCCAGTGCCTTGTTGTTGATCGTCGGCCTGGCGATCCGCTTGGGCGTCAATGAATCGCCCGAGTTCCTCGAAGACAAGGCCAAGGCGGAAAAAGCCCGGGCCATCACCCAGGATCAGGCACCGGTGATCGAAGTGCTGAGGACTTCATGGCGCCCGCTGTTGCTGTGCATTGGTGCCAATACCTTGGGGATTGCCGGGGTGTATTTCACCAACACCTTCATGATTGCCTACACCACCCAGCAACTTAACCTGCCGCGCTCGTTGATTCTGGAATGCCTATTTGTCGTGGCCATCATCCAGTTCTGCGTCCAGCCGCTTGCGGCCTGGGTGGCGGAGAAGGTCGGTGCCACACGCTTTTTGTGTGCGATGACCGTGCTCGCGATGGCCTCGCCGTATCCGATGTTCGTGCTCGTCAGCAGCGGCCAGGCGCCGTTGATCATCCTCGGCATCGCGCTGGCCGTGGTGTGCATGGCTTCGTTTTATGCGGTGATCGCCGGCTTCGTCAGCGGCCTGTTCGAAACCCGCGTGCGCTACACCGCCATCTCCCTGGCCTATCAAGTGTGCGGCGCGCTGGCTGGCGGCCTCACGCCGTTGATCGGCACCTGGCTGGCCCATGAATACCAGGGCCAGTGGTGGCCGATGGCAGTGTTCTACAGCGCGATCGCGGCGGTTTCGCTGGTGTGCGTACTGGCGTTGTCCCGTCGCCACGCTACCGCCCACCGCCTTGAAATGGCTTGAAGCGTTTGATTGGAGAGTGTGTATGTTGAAGATTAATGGCGAGCGCCTGTGGGCCAGCCTGATGGCCATGGCCGAGATCGGCGCGACGGCCCGCGGTGGCAGTTGCCGCCTGGCGTTGAGCGCCGAAGACCAGGCTGGCCGCGCGCTGTTCAGCCGCTGGTGTGAAGACGCCGGGCTGATCCTGAGCGTCGATGCCATCGGCAACCTGTTCGCTCGCCGGGCGGGCACCGACAACGAGGCCGCGCCTGTGATGATGGGCAGCCACCTCGACACCCAGCCGGAAGGCGGGCGCTTTGATGGCGTCTATGGTGTGTTGGCTGGATTGGAGGTGATCCGCAGCCTCGACGACCACGGGATCAAAACCCGCAAGCCGCTGGAAATCGCCGTGTGGACCAACGAGGAGGGTGCCCGTTTTACTCCGGCCATGCTCGGCTCGGCGGTGTTCACCGGCACCTTGGCGCTGGACAAGGCGCTGGCCACTCAGGATGTCGCCGGTGTCAGCGTGGCGGATGCGTTGCGCGGCACTGGCTACAACGGCGAGCGCCCATTGGGTGGCGCGGTGGATGCGTATTTTGAAGCGCACATCGAACAAGGCCCTATTCTGGAAGACAACGCCAAGAGCATCGGCGTGGTCACCGGTGGCCAGGCGATTCGCTGGCTGGACGTGCGCGTAGAAGGCATGGCCGCCCATGCCGGGACTACGCCGATGCCGCTGCGCAAGGACGCCTTGTATGGCGCCGCGCAGATGATTCAATCGCTGGAAAACCTGGCGGCTGATTTTGCGCCTGAAGGCCTGACGACGGTGGGCGAATTGAACATCGCCAAGTCGTCGCGCAATACCATCCCCGGCCTGCTGAATTTCACCGTCGACCTGCGCCATCACCGCGACGCCGACATCGAAGCCATGGAGCAACAAGTGCGCGTCCGTTTGCAGGATATCGCCGCGCAACGTGGCCTGAGCGTCACCGTCAGCCCGCACTGGATCAGTCCCGCCACGCCGTTTGATGCCGAGTGTGTGGCGTGTGTGCAGTCGGCGGTAGATACGTTGGGGTATGCGCAGCAATCCATCGTCAGCGGCGCGGGCCACGATGCTATCCACC
Source organism: Pseudomonas sp. SED1 (assembly GCF_034044025.1). NCBI lineage: Bacteria > Pseudomonadati > Pseudomonadota > Gammaproteobacteria > Pseudomonadales > Pseudomonadaceae > Pseudomonas > Pseudomonas sp. SED1. The sequence continues at coordinate 20,477 of NZ_JAXCIS010000061.1, read as the reverse complement.
TGGCGCGGTTCTGCCCGACGGCGATGGTCTTTATTCCGTGCGTCGGCGGCTTGAGTCATAACGAAGCGGAAGACGTGTTGCCCGAGGATGTTCGCCAGGGCACCGATGTATTGCTCAATGCCGTGTTGAAACGTGCTGGCCAGGTTCAGTAAGGAGAAATCCCATGCGTACTTTTTTTCATCCCGAACAACTTTTGCACCATCCTCGCAGCTACTACTCTCGTGGCCAGATGCGCACGCCGCAGGAGGTCCCGGAGCGCGCCCGCAACCTGCTGCTGGCCGCCCAGACCCTGGGCTTCGAGATCCAGCAACCGCACGACCACGGCCTTGATCCACTGTTGGCTGTACATGGCCCCGCCTACCTGACCTTCCTCCAGGAAGCCCACCAACGCTGGAAAGAAATCCCCGAAGACTGGGGCGACGAAGTCATGTCCAACATCTTCGTGCGCGAGCCCAACGCCCTGCGCGGCATCCTGGCCCAGGCGGCGCGCTATCTCGCCGATGGCAGTTGCCCGATTGGTGAACTTACCTGGCGTTCGGCGTATTGGTCAGCCCAAAGCGCGGTCGCCGCAGCCAAAGACATCCTCGACGGCGCGCCCGCCGCTTATGCACTGTGCCGCCCGCCAGGCCACCACGCCCGCTTCGATGCTGCCGGTGGGTTTTGCTACATCAACAATGCGGCGGTGGCGGCGCAGGCCTTGCGCGATGGCTTCGAGCGCGTCGCCGTACTCGATACCGACATGCACCACGGGCAAGGCATCCAGGAGATTTTCTACGACCGCGATGACGTGCTGTACGTGTCGATTCATGGCGATCCAACCAACTTCTATCCCGGCGTTGCAGGTTTTGAGCAAGAGCGTGGCCATGCTTCGGGCGAAGGCTTCAACCTCAACCTGCCGATGGCGCATGGTGCCAGTGAGGCGGTGTTCTTTGAAAAGCTGGAGCTGGCGTTAAAGGCGGTGAAGGACTTCTCGGCGGACGTGCTGGTGTTGTCGCTGGGGTTCGATATCTACGAGCTGGACCCACAGAGCAAAGTGGCGGTGACGCGGGAAGGGTTTGCGCGGTTGGGTGAGTGTATTCGTGGGTTGGGGCTGCCGTGTGTGATCGTGCAAGAAGGCGGCTATCACCTGCAAACGCTGGACAGTAATGCGCAGGCGTTTTTTGAAAGTGCTCAGGCGTGGTCGATCTAACCTGCTGAATAAAGAAACTCGGACTGCCTTGGAAATACATTCAAGGCGTGTCCGTTCCGTAGGGCTTTCAGGTAGGTAATTTATATCCGTTAACTTCTGGTCAATACCTCTCAAGTCCTGCCCAGGCTGGCCGAAACTATGTCATACGATGTCGTATGCCCATAATGAGAACAATCGCCATGTCGCTTCGCAGCCTGTCCATTGCCCGCCGTGCGGGTCTCGGTTTTGCCTTGATTGCTTTGCTCGTGGCGCTGCTGGGGTTCTTTGCCCTCTCGAACATGGCGAGCATTCGCGAAAGCGCGGTGCAGGTGGAACGTGGCCTGGTGCCGAAAATGCGCCTGGTGTCGGACATTCGCGAAATCATGCTGCGTATCCGCACCATTTCCCTGCGCATGGCCCTTGATTCCAATGCTGCTAGCATCCCGCAATACCGCAGTCAGATGGACACCCGCAGCCAGGACCTGACGAAAAAACTCGCCGACCTGAATGCCGTCATCGACACACCCGAAGTGCGCACTCTCTACGATCAGTTCCAGGTGTCCTTGCGTCAGTACCAGCAAGGTCTCACCCAGTCGTTCATCCTCGCCGACAAGCAGCAGCTCGCCGAGCTGAACAAGTTGCTGCTGGTGGACATGAAAACCGTGGTCGACGGCTCCGGCAATCAGCTCAATGCCCTGGCCGACTACTACAACGCCCAGATAAATATGCAGGGCCAGATGGCAGAGCTGCAGTACAGCCGCTCGCGCACAATGGTCTTCGGTTTTGTTCTGCTGGCCGCGTTGAGCACCGTGGCGCTGGCCTGGTTGCTGACGCGCAGTATCGTTGGCCCTTTGAGCCACGCGGTGCGCGCTGCAGAAAATGTCGCCCAAGGTGATTTGACCCAGACCGTTGAAGTGACCGGTGACGACGAAGTCACGCGCCTGCTCGTGGCACTGCAAAGCATGCAAGGCAGCCTGCGCAGCACCTTGCAGTTGATTCGCCAGTCAGCCGGGCAGATGGCAGCATCGGCCACCGATCTCAATGGCATCACCGACCAGAGCAGCCGCAGCCTGCAAAAGCAGACCGCTGAAATCGAGCAAGCCGCCACCGCCGTCAATGAGATGACTTCGGCCGCCGATGAGGTGGCGCGTAATGCCGTTTCCACCTCCGAATCGACCCGCCTCTCCAATGAAACGGCCCGCGACGGTCAGCAGCGCGTCGGTGAAACGGTCAGCGCGATTCAGGCGCTGAGTACCAACATCGGCGAAACCTCGAGCCTGGTGCAAAACCTCGCCGATCAGTCGCGGGACATCGGCAAGGTGCTGGACGTGATTCGCTCCATCGCCGAGCAGACCAATTTGTTGGCGCTGAACGCCGCCATCGAAGCGGCGCGTGCTGGTGAGTCCGGGCGTGGTTTTGCCGTGGTGGCGGATGAAGTGCGTGCACTGGCCCATCGCACCCAGCAATCGACCCTGGAGATAGACCAGATGGTCACTGCGATGCGCAGTGGTTCCAGCCAGGCGCTGACATCGATGCAATCGAGCACCCAGCGGGCCAGCGAAACGCTAATCCTGGCCGAAGGAGCCGGTGGCGCACTGAGCCAGATCACCGACTCGATCGACCAGATTCATCAGCGTAACCTGGTCATCGCCAGCGCCGCCGAGGAGCAGGCCCAGGTGGCGAAGGAAGTGGACCGCAACATCGTCAATATTCGTGACCTGTCCGCGCAGTCGTCCTCGGGTGCGGGGCAGATCAACGGATCGAGCCACGAGCTGGCGCGGTTGGCTGTGTCGCTTAATGAGGCTGTGGCGCGGTTTCAGCTGTAGCGCGGTTCTCCAGTGCCAGGGACGGCACCAGTTCCAGGATACGGTTACGGCCACCTTCGGCCACCAGGTACGTTCCCTTCGTCGTACGCACAATCGACTGTGGCGCCTTCAGGAAAGACAGGATCGTCTGCTGGCGCCCGTGCTTGTCGATCAACAACAAACGCGCACGGTGGGTTGAATCCTCGTTGATCCATAACCCGCGTTCATCGCACATCAGGAAGGTGGGTTTGTTCAACTGGCTCAGTACCACCGGGTCGCTACCGTCGATGGTCAGCTCTCGCACCACGCCCTTTTTCTTTTCTGTGTAGAGCATGCGCCCATCCGTGCAGCGAACAATCGACTCGCCTTCGCTGAGTTGGTCACGCACGACGCTCAGTGTTTTATCGCTCCAGTGATAGCGCAATATCCGGGCACCTACCTTGCGGTCTTCGATGGCATAGAGATACTCGCCGTCGTCCCATAGCCCTTGCACGCTTTCTCCCTTGAACAGCTCGGTGACGACGCCGTCCTTGAGGAAACTGACCGGCGCGCCATCCACTTCCTGGCTGAACACCCAGCCGCCCTGAGTGGCGACCATGCCATCGGGCTTGGAGAGATTTCCTACCACCAGTTCGCGTTTTCCGTCCGGCAAGATGCGCACGATACTGCCAAGCCCATCGCTCAATTCCTGGCTCACCATCAGTGAACCGTCGGGCATCGGCATCAGTGATGCGGCCTTTGCTACGTCTCGGTGGACGACATGAACACTCCAGTCTTCGGCTGCACTGACCGGGTAGAAGCTTTGCCAGGCGAAGAAGCCCAGAGCTGCAAAACAGAGTGACCCCACGAGCCACAATCCCGGTCGAAACATGCGGTAGAGTGGTGCGGGGCAGAAAGTCCTTTTTATTGTTTTATCCATTGATTGAGTTACCGGTAGCTATTCGTGAATAGAACGATTGGAGCCGAAGTTAACCGTTGTCCTCGTCCTGCAAGAGGGCTGCGTAATCTTGCCCTCCGTAGAACACCCCTACAATCGATACCGTTTCAGTGTCGGCATCTACTGTAAAAGCGATGATGGTGGTGTGCCGATAGTGAGTGGTACGTAGAGTGGGTAACAAGTCTTCACGGCTGATGCCGCGCAGAGGAAACAGAGACAGGTTTTCGCAGTAAGTGATGATGGCATCTACATAGCGCGCAGCGACGACGGGTGAGCCGGCCTGGGTGATGTAGTCTTCAAGTTCTTCGAGTTGCGTTACTGCCTTGGGTGAAAAAGCTACCGTGTAGGTCACGACTTACGGTTGCCTTTCTGTTGGCGTTTGGCTGCCATGTGTTCGCGGACCTGGGCGGCAGACAGCGCGCTGTCTGGATCGGCCTTGAGGGCGACGGCTGCTGGAATCACTTGATCCCGAAGCCAGTTTTCCATTGCGCGGTCACGTGCCAGCAAGATTCGCAGCCCGTCGCGTATGACTTCACTTTCACTGGCATATTCGCCAGTGCTCACTTTGGCTTTGACGAGTGCAGCCATCTCAATCGGCAAGGTGATGCTCATTTGCTGGGTTGAGCGCATGGTAGCGTCCGCTTTTGCTGGGTAGGATTTAATCCTACTCAACGCTGGGCGTGTTGCAAGCGGTAACTGACCAGTGTGAGTCGCTAGAGTCTCCTGAACTGACCAGCGTGCTGTCTGTTTCGTGCAGATACTGATGGGGTAATCCATCGTCAAAGACTTTTCCATAGTGGGCCTAAAAGTGAGAGCTGGATTTGAGGCTGTCAGTATTGACGCTTTTCAGGAGTCTCGTTTCTCACCCACGCAAATTCCCTGCTGATATGTATGACCGCATATTTTCCGTAGGGTTATTGGCTGATCCCGAGTATGTGGGCCGCGCCAATAGCATCCCGCCAGCCCCCATACGATAATGCTCGCCACATCTGCTCAACCAACGGCTGCCCTCGTGATCATCAACTTCGACCTCAACGACCTCCAAGCCTTCCGTGCCGTCGTAGACAAGGGCAGTTTCCGTGCTGCAGCCGAAGCCATCCGTATCTCCCAGCCGGCCCTCAGCCGGCGCATCGAAAAGCTCGAGTCCGCCCTCGACGTCAAACTCTTTGAACGCACCACGCGCCGGGTCAGCCTGACCATGGTCGGCCGCGCGTTCCTGCCGCAAGTCGAGCGCATGCTCGATGACCTGGACATCGCCCTGATGGGCATCAGTAACGTGGCTTCAACCCGTATGGGCAATGTCACCATCGCCTGTGTGCCTTCTACGGCGTACTACTTCATGCCCCACGTGATCTCCGAATTCCACAAGCTCTATCCGAAAATTCGTCTGCGGGTATTGGACGCGAGTGCGGGCGAGGTGTGTGCGGCGGTGGAAAGTGGCGAGGCGGATTTCGGCGTGAGTTTCAGCGGTAGCCTGGCGGACGGGGTGGAGTTCGAGTTGTTGTTGCAGGAGCGTTATGTGCTGGCCTGTCGCCGGGATCATCCGCTGGCGGACCGTGCCAGTGTGACGTGGGCCGAGGCGTACGAGCATGACTACATCACCGTGGACAAGACCTCAGGCAATCGCTTTTTGCTGGACCAGGCCCTGCGCGGGGTGCGGGTGAAGAAGCAAAGCATCTGCGAAACCCATCACGTGACCACGATGATCGGGCTGGTGGAGGCGGGGTTGGGGGTGGCGATGGTGCCGTCGATTGCGATGCCGGGCGGCAAGCATCCGATTCTGACGAGTGTGCCGCTGGTGGAGCCGGAGGTGGTGCGCAACGTGGGGCTGATCAAGCGCCGCGGGCGTACGTTGACGCCGGCGGCACTGGAGTTGGAGCGGTTGACCCGGCAGATGCCCTTCCGGTCAGTGTGATACCGAGTCCAGGCCGGTGGCTTGTACCACCGGTTGCGCCTGGGGTGAGGCGAGGAATTGCAGGAGCTTTTTCGCCTGCGCCGGGTGTTCGGCATTCACTGGAATGCCTGCGGCAAAACGGGTGACGGACTGCACGTCTTCAGGGATTTTTCCGACGTAGGTCACGCCCGGAATCGGCAGCAGTTCGGACACCTGTTGCAAGCCCACTTCGTAGTCACCCTTGGCGACTTGGGAGGCTACCGGGATGCGTTCGATCATGGTGCCCTTGGACGGCATGCCGAGTTTCTTGAACAGTTCCTTTTCGACGTAGACGCCGCTGGCGCTGTCCGAATACGCGACGGATTTGGCGTTGCTCAGTACCGTCTTCAGTTCGGCGTCGGTGGCAATCGAAGGCTTGGTTGCGCCTTCCTTGACCACTAGGCCGATACGCGAATCCGCCAGTTCAACGCGAGAGGCCTTGTCGACCTTGCCTTGCTTGATCAGCTCATCCAACGCGTAGCCGACCATGATCACCACGTCGGCGTGTTCGCCACGGGCCAGGCGGTTGGGAATCGCTTCCGGCGCCTTGCCCATCGACGGGCCGAGGATGGTGTCGAGGGTATCGCCGCTCTGGGTCGCGTATTGCGCACCCAGCACCTTGTAGGCAGCGGTGAAGCCGCCTGAGGTCATGACTTTCAGCTCTTCAGCGTGGACCACCATTGCCAGGGAACCGATCGCCAGTGCCACCAGTGTTTTGAATAGGGTTTTCATCGACGTGACCCCTCAGGCAACTTGCAGACGGGCGCTGGCGCGGCGATACAGCGCAAACGTCGCGCACAGTGCGCACAGCGCGGCAAACATCAACCAGTAGGCCGGCGACGCCTTGTCGCCCGTCTCGTGGATAAACCAGGTTGAGATCGCCGGGGTAAAACCACCGAAGATCGCGGTCGCCAGGCTGTAGGCCAGGGAGAAGCCCGCCACGCGCACTTCCACCGGCATGATTTCGGTCAGCGCCGGGATCATCGCGCCGTTGTACATGCCGTAGAGGAAGGAGAACCACAGCAGGGTTTCCAGCATGTGCGCGAAGCTTGGCGCATTGACCACGTAGGAAAGTGCCGGGTAGGCGGTCAGCACAGTCAGAGTGGTCATGGCGATCAGCACCGGCTTGCGGCCAAAACGGTCACTCAGGGTGCCGCCGATGGGCAGCCAGATGAAGTTCGACACGGCCACCAGCAAGGTCACCAGCAGGGCGTCGGAGGTGGTCAGGTTAAGCACGGTTTTGCCGAAGGTCGGCGCGTATACGGTGATCAGGTAGAACGCGGTGGTGGTCATCGCCACCATCATCATGCCGCCGATGACGAGGGTCCAGTTCTTCACCAGGGTGGCCAGCACTTCGCGCATGGTGGGGCGGTGCTTGCGGTTGGCGAACTCTTCGGTTTCCTGCAGGTTGCGACGCAGGACGAAGATGAACGGGATGATCACGCAGCCGATGGCGAACGGAATACGCCAGCCCCAATCGGCAACCACCGCCGGTTCCATCCATTGGTTCAGGCCATAACCCAGGGCGGCCGCGACCACGATGGAGATCTGCTGGCTACCCGATTGCCAGCTGGTGTAGAAACCCTTGCGGCCCGGTGTGGCCATTTCGGCCAGGTACACCGATACACCGCCCAGTTCTGCGCCGGCCGAGAAGCCTTGCAACAGGCGGCCCATCAGCACCAGCAGCGGTGCCCACAAGCCGATGGTGTGATAGCCCGGTACCAGCACGATTAGCAGCGTGCCACTGGCCATAATCGCGAGGGTCACGATCAAGCCTTTACGGCGGCCCACATCGTCGATGTAAGCACCGAGGATAATTGCGCCCAGCGGACGCATCAAAAAGCCTGCGCCGAACACGGCGAAGGTCATCATTAATGACGCAAATTCATTAGCAGCGGGGAAGAAGGCGGCAGCGATATAGGTGGCATAGAAACCGAACAGAAAGAAGTCGAACTGTTCGAGAAAGTTGCCGGAGGTGACGCGAAAGACCGCGCCGACTTTGGAGCGGGCAGAGTCAGGCCGTGAAGGATTTTGCATTTTTTTGTGTCTCCAGCGTTCTTTTTAAAGTGCTTGTTTCGCTTAAGACCGCGGATAGTGGCTGACACATTTAGAAATGATAAGTGAGTAATTTACATGCATTGATGCGTCTTGGTTATCAATGACCGGAGTCACACAAAACCGCTCCCTCATCTATGCTTGCCCAGTGTGTCCAATTCTTACGGACGGGAGGTGGGTATGAGCAACGAACACAAGCAACGTGATGAGTTGGAGCAGGAGCGCGCCAGGAAGCTTCGCGAGGAAGAAAAACCGCAGACCTGGAAGCATCCGGACGATGGCACCGAGCTGTCCGAGCGTGACCAGGAGCGCCCGCTCAAGCCTTAAGTCCTTGTTTCCTGTAGGAGCGAGCTTGCTCGCGAAAAACCTGAGGGCGACGCGGGGCACCTGGTTTCCCGCGTTATCGTTAACGGCCTTCGCGAGCAAGCTCGCTCCTACAGTGTTTCTTCAGTTCTGAATCGGCGTACACAACTCCACCAGCGTGCCATCCGGGCAACGCACATACGACACCACCTGCCCCCAAGGCTTGGTGCTCGGCGCAGCAAACTCTGTCGCACCCGCCGCCAGCGCTCTGGCATGGGCCTTTGACACATCCTCGGTAACAAACCCCAGCTCCATCCCCAGCGGCTGCTGTGAGGCATGCGCCTCCACATGCCCGCCCTTGAAGTTCATCTCGCCCAACTCATGCGCCGCGAAGGAGAGCGTGGTGCTACCCGTCTCCAACTCGCCATACGTTCCCGACTCATGCAGGAAACGACGACTCAAACCGAAGGCTTTTTCGAAGAACTGCAGGGAGGCAGCGACGTCCGGGACGTAGACGATGGTGTAGGCGAATTTCATGGTTCAGCGGTCCTTGCTTGAGAGAGGAGGGCATTAGAGTCAGGGTCGTTCATACCGTCAACGGGAAACTATTTGACATATTTGATTTGTGATCACATATTGGAGCCATAAGAACGACAACACAGGTTTTGACTCATGACAGATGGCCCGCTTCTCCTTCCCACCTTGCGCCAGGTGTCCCGCGATACCTTGCAAGACCAGGTCTATCGCCAGATCCGTGAAGCCTTGATGAGTGGTCGTTTTCAGCCCGGCCAGAAACTCACCATCCGCGGTCTCGCCGAAGCCCTCGGCTCCAGCCCCATGCCGGTGCGCGAAGCCCTCCAGCGCCTTAGCGCCGAAAACGCCTTTGAAGTCACCGAAACCTCCCGTCTACGGGTCCGCATGATGACGGTCGAACGCCTGCGCGAGATTCGCGATGCGCGGGTCGCCCTGGAAGGTTTGCTGGCAGAAAAAGCCGTACTGCTCCTGGAAAAAGCCGACCTCGACGAAATCTCCGACCTCTGCCAACAGATGCAACAAGCCGCCGACGAAGTCGACGTTTCCCGCTACCTGTGGACCAACTTTGCCTTTCACCGCCGGATCTATGCCGTCGCCCAGGCCGAATTGACCATGGCCGCCGTGGAAAACTTCTGGCTGCACATGGGCCCGTGTTTTGCCCTGGTCGCTCCCGATAAAGCTCACTTGCAGCGCTCGATGGAGGCGCACACGCGCATCGTCGAAGCCCTGGCCGCCCGCGATGGCGCCGGTGCCCGCGCGGCCGTGACCGATGACATCATGCAGGCCGCCGATTCCCTGGCGCGCCTGCTCGTCAAGAACGACCGTACGCGGTCGTCTGTTTCAGGAGGTAAACGTGCATGAGTGTCCTACAGCGGCTGCAGCCCTATCCTGGGTTACGTGTGTTGATTTCCGGCGGGGCTGCCGGCATCGGTGAAGTGTTGGCGGCGGCCTATCTGGAGGCAGGTGCCAAGGTGCATGTGTGTGATGTCAGCGAACCAGCCCTGGCGGCGTTTCGCGACAAGTACCCGGGCACTGTCGCCACCCGTGCCGACGTGAGTGATGCCGCGCAGATCGAGGCGGTGTTCCAGGTGCAGCGCGAGCAATTTGGCGGGCTGGATGTGCTGGTCAACAACGCCGGGATTGCCGGTCCCACCGGCGGCATCGACGCCATCAGCGATGCCGAGTGGCAAGCCACGATCAATATCAACCTGACGGCGCAATACCGTTTTGCCCATCACGCGGTGCCGATGCTCAAGGAGTCGTCCCACGGCCATCTGCTGCATATCGCCTCGGTCGCGGGCCGTCTTGGCTACGCCTGGCGCACGCCGTATGCCGCGACCAAATGGGCCATCGTCGGCCTGATGAAATCCCTGGCCTCGGAGCTGGGCGAAAGCGACATCCGCGTCAACGCCTTGCTGCCCGGCATCGTCGAAGGCCCGCGCATGGACGGCGTGATTCGCGCCCGTGCCGAGCAGGTCGGCGTACCGGAAGCCGAGATGCGCCAGGAATACCTCAACAAGATCTCTCTCAAGCGCATGGTCACCGCCGAAGACGTCGCGGCCATGGCCTTGTTTCTCTGCTCGCCCGCCGCCCGCAATGTCACCGGCCAAGCGATCAGTGTCGACGGTAACGTCGAGTACCTGTAGGCCGCGTCAGCGTTTAGCCAAGGAAGAACACACAAGCCACACCCGGGATTTTTTTTCATAAGAATAAAAGTCGGAGAATCGTCATGTCCAAAAATCGTCCTGTGATCATCACCTGCGCCGTCACCGGTGCCATCCATACGCCGTCGATGTCGCCGCATTTGCCGATCACCGCGCAGGAAATTGCCGACGCCGCCATCGGTGCCGCCGAAGCGGGCGCCGCTATTGTTCACCTGCATGCCCGTGATCCCATCGATGGCCGTCCCAGTCAGGACCCCGCGCTGTTCGCCGAATTCCTGCCGCACATCAAAGCCGCCAGCGACGTGGTGATCAACATCACCACCGGCGGCGCACCGACCATGGGTGTTGAAGAACGCCTGCAACCGGTGATGCAGTTCAAGCCCGAACTGGCCTCGCTGAACATGGGCTCGATGAACTTCGGCCTGTATGAAATGCTCAACCGCTTCACCGAGTTCAAGCACGACTGGGAGCGTCCGTACCTGGAAGAAAGTGACGACCGGATCTTTCGCAACACCTTCCGCGACATTACCCACATCCTCAATTCCTGCGCCGAGAACCGCACGCGTTTTGAAATCGAGTGCTACGACATTGGGCACCTGTACACCGCCGCCCATTTCCTGGAGCGCGGCCTGCTCAAGCCACCGCTGTTTATCCAGTCGGTATTCGGTTTGCGTGGCGGTATCGGCGGCCACCCGGAAGACCTGGCCCACATGCGCCGCACCGCCGACCGGCTGTTTGGCGACGACTACGTGTGGTCGATCCTCGGCGCCGGCCGTGGGCAAATTCCGCTGGCCACCATGGGCCTGTCCATGGGCAGCAATGCCCGGGTCGGCCTGGAAGATTCGCTGTGGGATGGCCCGGGCAAACTGGCCGCGTCCAACGCCGATCAGGTACGGCGCATTCGCACGGTGATCGAAGCCCTCGGCCACCGGGTCGCCACGCCGGATGAAGCGCGAGAAATCCTCGGGCTCAAGGGGCGCGATCAGGTCAATTTTTAAGGCACAAACCGGCCGCGTCACGGCGCGGCCATGTCCATCCCGCACAACAACAAAAAAGGGGATAACACCATGCGTATCGAAGTGCTTGTGGACGTGAAGACCACCCTGGGCGAAGGCCCGGTATGGGACGTCGAGCAACAACGGTTGTACTGGATCGACAGCGCCGACGGCCGAATCCTGCGCTGCACCGATGATGGCCGCGAACTGCGCGCCTGGGACGTGGGCCAGAAAATCGGCTCCATGGCCCTGCGGCATAGCGGCGAGCAAGCCATCGTCGCCCTGCAAAACGGCGTGCATCTGCTCGACCTGAACAGCGGCGAACAGACGCTGGTCATCGACCCGGAACCCGCACTGCCCAACAACCGCCTCAACGACGGCAAGGTCGACCGCCAGGGCCGCTTTGTCTTCGGCTCCATGGACACCCTCGAAGACAGCGCCAGCGCCAAACTTTACCGCCTCGACGCGGACCTGAGCCTGCACACCCTGGACGAAGGCATCATCGTGTCCAACGGCCCGTGCTGGAGCCCGTCGGGCGACACGTTCTACTTTTGCGACACCTGGTCCGGCGAGATCTGGGCCTATGACTACGACCTCGCCAAGGGGGCCGTAAGCAATCGACGCACCTTTGCCAAGGTCGACACCAGCAGCGGTGGCGCCGCCGACGGCTGCACCGTGGATGCCGAAGGCTGCCTGTGGCAGGCGCTGGTCTACGCCGGAAAACTGGTGCGCTACACACCGGATGGACAGGTCGACCGGATCATCCAGATGCCGGTGAAAAAGGTCACCAGCCTGACCTTTGGCGGGCCGAACCTGGACACCCTGTTTGTCACCTCCATGGCCAAGCCGCCGTTGCCGCGTTTCCCGGCCGACGGTCAGCAGCGCGGGGCGCTTTTTGCGATCACCGGGCTGGGCGTGCAAGGAATAGCCGAGCGACGGTTCGCCAGCTAGCGCGTTTTTTTCAACAAGGCACATTCCTTCCGCAACCTTGTGTCAGTGCGCGCCCTCGCGCGCCTGGAGAAACCCATGGCAACCTTGAAAAAAGCCTCGCTGCGCAGTATTCACCGGCACTCCTGGGTGTCGTTGCTGGTGTGCTGGATGATCTGGATCCTCAACGCCTACGACCGTGAGATCGTGCTGCGCCTGGGGCCGACCATCTCCAAGCATTTCGATTTGTCGGCCGATCAGTGGGGCACCATGGCCACGGTGATCATGCTCGCCCTGGCCCTGTTGGATATTCCCGGATCGATGTGGAGTGACCGCTACGGCGGTGGCTGGAAGCGCGCGCGGTTCCAGGTGCCGCTGGTGCTGGGCTACACGGCGATCTCGTTTCTCTCCGGGTTCAAGGCTCTCAGCGGCAACCTCGCGACCTTTATTGCACTGCGGGTTGGCGTCAACCTTGGCGCAGGCTGGGGCGAGCCGGTGGGCGTGAGTAACACCGCCGAATGGTGGCCGGTGGAACGTCGTGGTTTTGCCCTTGGCGCGCACCACACCGGTTACCCGATTGGCGCCATGCTCAGTGGCATTGTCGCCAGCTTTGTCATCAGCACCTTTGGTGAAGACAACTGGCGCTACGTGTTCTTCTTCGCGTTTGTGGTGGCGTTGCCGTTGATGATTTTCTGGGCGCGGTATTCCACTGCCGAACGCATCACCGCGCTGTACGTCGACATTGCCGCCAAGGGCATGACCCCGCCAGACAACGCACCCGCCAGCCAAGTGAAGGGCCATGCCTGGCGCACGTTTATCGCCACGTTGCGCAATCGCAATATCGCCCTGACGGCGGGTAATACGATGCTGACCCAAGTGGTGTACATGGGCGTCAACATCGTGCTGCCAGCCTACCTGTACAACATCGCCGGATTGTCCCTGGCCGAGTCGGCGGGGATGAGCGTGGTGTTCACCTTGACCGGGATTCTCGGGCAACTGGTGTGGCCGTCGCTGTCGGACATCATTGGCCGGCGCGTCACCCTGATCATCTGCGGCGTGTGGATGGCCGCCAGTGTCGGTGCGTTTTACTTCGCCAACACCCTGACCCTGATCATCGTCGTGCAACTGCTGTTCGGCCTGGTGGCCAACGCGGTGTGGCCAATCTACTACGCGGTGGCCTGCGACTCGGCCGAGCCGTCGGCGACCTCCACCGCCAACGGCATCATCACCACCGCGATGTTTATCGGCGGCGGCCTGGCGCCGGTGCTGATGGGCAGCCTGATCGCCATGGGCGGCGGCTGGACTACGTTGCACGGCTACACGGTGTGCTTCTTTGTGATGGCCGGTTGTGCCCTGGGCGGGGCGCTGCTGCAACTGTTTTCCCATCGCCCGCCGGCGCTGGTTGCGCAACTCGAATCCTAGAACAACACCGATGCGTCCCCCAGCCGTTGCGCTGGCGGGGCGCCAAGAGGAATTGCCCGATGAAGACTGCCAACACTGCCCGTGAACCACGGGAGTTGAACAAACTGATGTTCGTCAAGTTGATGCCCTTGCTGATCATCGCCTACGTGCTGAGCTTTCTGGACCGCACCAACATCGCCCTGGCCAAGCATCACCTGGATGTTGACCTGGGGATTTCAGCGGCGGCTTACGGCCTGGGCGCGGGGTTGTTCTTCCTGACCTATGCGCTGTCGGAAATCCCCAGCAACCTGATCATGCACAAGGTCGGCGCGCGGTTCTGGATTGCCCGGATCATGGTGACCTGGGGGTTGATTTCAGCGGCCATGGCGTTCGTCCAGGGTGAGACTTCGTTCTATGTCCTGCGGCTGCTGCTGGGCATTGCCGAAGCCGGTCTGTTTCCCGGGGTGATGCTGTACCTCACCTACTGGTTCAACCGCGAGCAACGGGCGCGGGCCACCGGGTATTTTCTGCTCGGCGTGTGTTTTGCCAACATCATCGGCGGCCCGGTGGGCGCGGCGTTGATGCGCATGGATGGAATCCTCGGTTGGCACGGCTGGCAGTGGATGTTCCTGCTCGAAGGCCTGCCGGCAGTGGCATTTGCCTGGGTGGTGTGGCGCAAGTTGCCGGACCGTCCGAGCAAGGCGCCGTGGCTCTCGGCCGAAGAGGCGCGCGGGATTGAACAGCGCATCGCGATGGAGACCGAAGAGGGCGCAGGCGAGGGCGGGCATTCCCTGAAAAACTGGCTGACCCCGCAAATCCTGCTGGCGATCTTTGTGTATTTTTGCCATCAGATCACCATTTACACGGTGATCTTTTTCCTGCCGAGCATCATCAGCAAGTACGGTGAATTGAGCACCATGAGCGTCGGCTTGCTGACCTCACTGCCGTGGATTGCCGCAGCAGCCGGCGCGGTGTTGCTGCCGCGTTTTGCGACCACGCCCACCCGTGCCCGGCGGCTGTTGATTACCGGCTTGCTGACCATGGCGTTGGGGTTGGGGATTGCCTCGGTGTCCGGGCCGGTGTTCAGTCTGCTGGGCTTCTGTGTGTCGGCGGTGATGTTCTTTGTGGTGCAGTCGATCATCTTTCTCTACCCGGCTTCACGCCTCAAGGGCGTGGCACTGGCGGGCGGGCTGGGCTTCGTCAACGCCTGCGGGTTGCTAGGCGGGTTTGTCGGGCCATCGGTGATGGGCGCGATCGAAATGAGCACTGGCAATGCCATGAACGGCCTGAAAGTGATTGCCGTGGTGCTGGTGGTAGCCGCGTTGGCCGCCTTGCGTTTGCGCCAGGGACAGGAGCCCGATCACACCAGCAATGAGGTCGGAAACCCCGAAGCCAGCACCAGATAAGCCACGACGGCCGCCAGGCATAAACCGACAAATACCCGCAACAGTGTCCTGGCGGTAGGGTGAGCGACGAATTTGATGGCCCAGAGCAAAATCCCGGCAAGCAGGATGCTCAAGGCAGAAATGACCAGCACGATGGTGTTCTCACAAGCCTTGGAAGCTGCTTTATAGTCCCAAAGGCCCGTGTTGAACAGTGTGCGCATAGACGCAGGGCCCCGGGTGTTTCTAAACTGCGGCTTATCCAGGGCAGTGGGGCGAGCGCCGATGAATCGCAATGAATTACGCAAGGCCGACATCAACTTGATGGTGGTCTTTGAAACCTTGATGCTCGAGCGCAATGTGACCCGGGTGGCGGAGAAGCTGTTTCTCGGCCAACCCACCATCAGTTCGGCCCTCAATCGCCTGCGCACGCTGTTCAACGACCCGCTGTTCATTCGCGTCGGCCATCGCATGGAGCCCACCGCGCGGGCCGAGGAAATCATCAAGCACCTGTCGCCGGCCCTCGACTCATTGTCGTCGGCCCTGAGCCTGACCCACGACTTCGACCCGTCCATCAGCACCATGACCTTTCGCATCGGCCTGTCCGATGACGTCGAGTTCGGCCTGCTGCCACCGTTGCTGCGGGCGTTGCGCCAGGAAGCACCGCAGGTGGTGTTCGTGGTGCAGCATGTGGATTACTGGCGCATCCCCGACCTGTTGGCTTCCGGCGATATCACCGTCGGCATCACCCAGACCCGCGGCCTGCCGGCGAATGCCAAGCGCAAGCTGTTGCGGCATATCCGCCCTTGTCTGCTGCGGGCGGACGCCTCGGACAAACCCCTGACCCTCGATGAATACTGCGCACGGCCCCATGTGTTGGTGTCCCACACCGCCAACGTGTCCGGGTTTGCCGATGAGTGGCTGGCGGAAATCGGTCGCAAACGCCACGTGGTGCTCTCGGTGCCGCAATACAGCGCGCTGCCGGCGCTGCTCGCCGGCACCGACATGATTGCCAGCCTGCCGGACTACACTGCCCAGGCCATGGCCGCGGGGGGGAATCTGTTCTGCGAGCCGTTCCCGTTCGAAACCCCGACACTGGACTTGTCCATGGTCTGGCTCAGCCACGTGGACACCGACCCGGCGGAACGCTGGATGCGTTCGCGGCTGGAGGCGTTCATGAGCGAGCGGGGCATGCTGCCGGTAGTCGCCCCCAAATCTTGAGATAGACCTTTCAGGGAGATCCACCCATGACCCCATCCCGGTCCTTGCTGCGTGGGCGCGGCAGTCATGACAGCGGCAAGGTTGGCATGGTCGAGTTGTTCTTCGACCTGGTGTTCGTGTTCGCCGTGACCCAGTTGTCCCATTCGCTGCTCGCGCACCTGTCCATCGGCGGCGCGGTGCAAGTGGCGTTGATGATGGTCGCGGTGTGGTGGGTGTGGATCTTCACCTCCTGGGTCACCAACTGGCTCGACCCGGAAAAAATCCCGATCCGCATCGGCCTGTTCGGCTTGATGGTGGCGGGCCTGCTGTTGTCCTCGTCGATTCCCAAGGCGTTTACCGACCGTGGCCTGCTGTTCGCCGGCGCCTATGTGTTCATGCAGGTTGGACGCACGCTGTTTGCCTTGTGGGCGGTGCGCGGCGAGTCGCTGAACATGACTCGCAACTTCCAGCGGATCCTGGCGTGGATGCTGCTTTCCGGGGTGTTCTGGATCACCGGCGCGCTGCTCGAAGGCGAACAGCGTTTGGCCTTCTGGGCCCTGGCGCTGTTGATCGAGTTGGTTTCCCCGTCGGTGTATTTCTGGGTGCCCGGGCTTGGTCGCTCCACGCTGTCGGACTGGAATGTGGAAGGCAACCACATGGCCGAACGCTGCGGTCTGTTTGTGATCATCGCCTTGGGTGAGTCGTTGCTGGTGACCGGCGCGACCTTCGCTGAATTGCCCTGGAGCGTGGAAGGGCTGGCGGCTTTCCTGGTGGCGGTGGTGGGCAGCATCGCCCTGTGGTGGATCTATTTTGACAGCGGCGCCGAGCGTGCCCACCACCGTATCGCCAGTTCTGCCGACCCCGGCCGTCAGGCGCGGATTGCTTACACCTACCTGCATGTATTGATCGTCGCCGGGATTATCGTCAGCGCAGTGGCCGACGAACTGGTGCTGGTGCACCCGGGGCACGCCAGCCAGGCCGGCGTGGTGGCGATTATCGCCGGCCCGTGGTTGTTTCTGCTGGGCAGCTCGCTGTTCAAGTGGGTGATGAGCGACCGGCCGTTGCCGCCTTTTTCCCACCTGGGCGGGCTGTTGATGTTGTTGGTGTTGTTGCCGCTGGGATTGCAGCAGCTGTTTTCGGCGTTGGTGCTGGGCGCGCTGACTTCGGCGGTATTGGTGATCGTGGCGATCTGGGAAAATCGTTCGCTGCGCAGCGTGACTGAAGTTTCACAGTGAAAGCAGTCTGGTTCAGCTTGGTCGCGTGCTATATGTATGACTCTTTTCCTACAACAATTCGGAGCCTTTCATGCCGCATCTGCATCTGGAATACACCGCCAACCTCACAGAACTGGCCGTTGAGAAAACCTTGTTGCGGCTCAACAACGTGCTGATGGCGTCCGGGCAGTTTGGTTCCGAGTTCGATATCAAAAGCCGGGCGCTGAAGGTGGAGACGTTCCAGGTCGGCACGTCCTTGAGCCCGCGGGCGTTTATCGCGGTGAAACTGTCGCTGCTCAGCGGGCGCTCACCGCAGGTCAAGAAACAGTTGTCGGAAAGCCTGCTGGCAGCGCTGCAGGACCTGGGCGATTGGCCTGCAGATTTGCAGGTTCAGCTAAGCGTCCTGTTGGTAGACATGGACCGCGAGTCCTACAGCAAAGTCACCATCGGCTAACTACTGTAGGAGCGAGCTTGCTCGCGAAAAACTAACA
Source organism: Pseudomonas sp. SED1 (assembly GCF_034044025.1). Taxonomy (NCBI): domain Bacteria; kingdom Pseudomonadati; phylum Pseudomonadota; class Gammaproteobacteria; order Pseudomonadales; family Pseudomonadaceae; genus Pseudomonas; species Pseudomonas sp. SED1. Next base: position 2,468 of record NZ_JAXCIS010000061.1, on the reverse strand, counting down.
GACGACGCGGGAATCCTGAATGCCCGTGTCATCGTTAACGTTCTTCGCGAGCAAGCTCGCTCCTACAAAAAAGTTATAGTAACCCCTGATCCGCGCACACCTTCACCACCTGCTCCCTGAACCACGTGTTGGCGCTGTCCTGCTCGCTGTGTTCATTCCACTGCATATCCAGGGTAAACCCCGGCAACCCGTTCGGCGCTTCGCAATGGCCGAACACCGCCTTGTCTGCCAGCAGCTTCTGCACCCGACGGGGCAGGGTGACGATAAAGTCGGTGCCGGTGATCATCTTCAGCGCCGCGCTGTAGCTGTTGGCCCGGGCGATCACCTGGCGTTTGTGAGCCTGGCGCGCGAGCCAGCCGTCGATCATGTTGGTGTCGGAACTCCAGGGCGTCGGGAACACATGGCGCCGGGCGACAAAGGATTGCAGGCTGAACGCCGGCTCCCGTGGCGCCGAGTGCTTGTCGAACACGCACACCAGGTCGTCCTCCAGCAGCATCTGGGTCTTGATGTCCTTGTGCTCGCGATGAAAGTGCGGCCCGAAGCAGATCACCAGGTCCAGGCGCCCGTCGCGCAAGGCTTCGGCCGGGATCTCGGTTTCGAGCTTCTGCACATTGACGATCACCGGCAAGTCGGCGTGATCGAAGTTTTTCAGCAGGCGCGGCAGGATCAGTTGTTCGAAGTATTCGGGGGCGCAGACGTTGAAGGTCACGGCCTTCTGGGTGGGGTCGAAGGCCTGGCTGCCGGCATGGCACAGGTTGATGCTTTCGAGGATTTTCTGCACATGCCCGTACATGGTGGCGGCTTTGTACGTAGGACGCATGCCCGCCCGGGTGTTGATAAACAACTCGTCTTCAAAGCTGGTGCGCAGCTTCTTCAAGCTGTAGCTCACGGTGGACTGGCTGACGAACAGCGTTTCGGAGACCTCGGTGACGCTGCTTTGATCGTAAACAGCGACAAACACCATCAGGTCCTGCATATCGAGCTTTCTTAGCAAGTTGCTGTTTAGCATCCGTTCCGTCCGCAAGCGCTTTGTACCGAACTCGGTACAAGACAATACAAAATGTTAACGGAACGTTCGTGCCAATAGAAAGCGCTGTCGGACCTTTCTATGTTTAAGGTGGGACAAATAATGTTTACAACACGACGTCAGCGAATATGCCGCGCGTAATACCGCGGGTCGAAGCGCAGCAGGATCAGCAACATCACCACGACGACGGCCGTCAGTGACCACCAGGCCCACTCGAAGCTGCCCAGTTGGTCGCGGATCATCCCGGCAATCAGCGGCGAAAGACCGGCGATCAAGTAGCCGATGCCCTGCACAAAGGCAGTCAGGCCGCCGGCGCGGCGTGGGTTGTCGAGGTGGTCGAGGGACAGGATCAGGCTCATCGGAAACAACCCGCCAATCCCCAGGCCCAGCAGGCACGGCCACAGCAGGCTCAGGTGTTGCGGGCTGAGGATCAGGCCGCAGAAGCCGGCGATGATCAGCACCAGCAGCACCGCGACCACGCCGCGCTTGTCTTGGCGGCGGTTGGCGATGGCCGGGGTGACCAGGCCGGAGACCACTTCCATGGCCGTCAGAAAGCCCAGCAACAGGCCGGCATTCTGCTCGCTCCAGCCCAACTCCACGTAGTACGGCGCCAGCCAGGCCAGCACGCAGGTGTAGGCGGCGGTGCCGAGGCCGAAAAAGATCGCCAGCAGCCAGGCCCGGCGATTGCCGAAGAACGACTCCTGTTGGCCCGCGCCGGCTTGGGGCAGTGGCGGCAACACTGAGCGTTGGGCGTACCAGAACACCAGCGCCAACACGGCGAGAGCCGCCCAGATCGCCAGGCCAATGCGCCAGCTGCCGGTTTGCACCTGGATGAACGGTGAGAACGAAGCAGCCAGGGCTGCGCCGCCCATGATCGCGGTGACGTACAGGCCCATGAACAGTGAAACGTTGTCGCTGAAGCGCGACTTGATCAAGGCGGGCATCAGCGCCTGGATCATCGCGATGCCTACGCCGGCGGCGATGGCGCTGAGGATCAGCTCAACCGCCGAGTCCAGGAACAACCGGGAGACGGTGGCCAGGCCGATCACCACCAGCGACAGCACAATGCTGCGATGCTCGCCGAACCGTTTGGCCACGCCCATGCCAAAAAACATCGCCAGGCCCATGGCCATGACCGGCAGCATGGTCAGCAGGGAGGCGGTGCTGAAACTCAGGGGCACCTCTTCGCGGATCGACGACAACAACGGGCCGACGGCTGCCATTGAAGGGCGCAGGTTGAGAGCGACCAGCACGACGCTGATCATCAGCCAAAGGGCGGTGGCGGGTTTTGCGCGGACGTTTTCCATGGGCAGGCCTTGAACTGACAAGGGCAGTATTAGGCCGGGCGTGGGGGAGGGGGGCAAATGAGAAAGTCGTTGGGGCTATTGAAAAAATGCGGGTGGGCTTTTTTGTGGTCGGGAAGCCTCCTGTGTAGAGGGGG